>CAYZAT010000052.1:12245-16876 GCA_964476475.1 uncultured Pirellulales bacterium | reverse complement strand
CGTTACATTGACTATGCTCGGTCAGGGTAACGTTCCGCGAACAGCATGGGCATGATTTGCTCATTCTGCCTACTGTCTGGACGATGATGGTAATATTGTTAACGACTTTTTTTCGCAGTGTAGTTCGAGGGATAAGGTGACTAATGACCGATGATAGAAAAGCAGCGTTAGAACAAATATGGGGTGAAGAAATTTATCCAGAGGTCAAGCGAAGATTAAGCTTGAGGGACGCGAGAAACGAGGCAGAGTCAAATCCACGTAGAGAATTGGCAAGAATTCTTCATGGCATCGCAATATCCATGGAATTGGCTACACAGGGCAGACCGTTTGCACGAGTAAACAAATGCCCATTTGAAGTCAAAAGCACGATTTCACTTCCGCACTCAAAGACGTAATGTGAATTGATTCTAATCTTTTGCTCCCACTTCTTTATTGAATTTTCGCAGGGCGGCCTGGCGGGAGATGTATTTTAGACGGGATAACAGGATTTACGGGATATATAGAAAGACACCTTTTTCCCTCATGCATTAATGATTTTCTCTCGTCGTCAGTCGTTCGTATCTGGTATTTGGACGGGTAGGATGGGCAAATATTTTGCCCATGCTGAAAAATGAATGTCCACCGGAACCGCATGGGCAGGGAACCTGCCCATCCTACTTTTTCTAATGATTGTTTCTCGGTGTTCTCTGAGCCCTCTGTGACTTAAAAAATTTATAATTCAGAATTTCGTTGATTTTTATCGATGAATATAGTACAATAGTTAACTAACAATTAAATAGAATACACAATACAGGAGACAGGACTCAGAATAGGAAAACGGGTTATCAGGGAGCGCGGGGATCAGGGTGTCAGGAGACCAGGGCTTGGCTATGGAACCGTGAGAGGCGGAAATATTGGCTGTTTATCTGCGTCATCGGCGTTCGTCCGCGGTTAATGAAAAAACAAAGCCAATTGTTTCAATTTCAAGTTGGCGCTCGTTCATGGTTTGAAACCATGACAGATGGCTCAAAAATTGTCAAAAATTTACATTTTTTTACAAAAATCATGTCCATCCTGTTAGTCAATCGCATTTCGTCGGAGAATTTTCGCGTTTATGCATGCTCCATTTGAAAAAACAAACCCAATTCACACCCAATTTGGTGGGGCGAGCCGCCACCCTGCGCATCAGAATTTAAAGGGAAAACAAAAGAATACAGTCGATCCTGTTATCTTGTCAAACTATTGGAAAAAACAAAGCCAATTCGGAGATTTACCGCTGAGAGCGCCGAGCTCGCAGAGGATAAATATTGATAAATCTGATGAAAAGATAATCAAACCTAATAACCGCGTTCTCTGCGATCTCTGCGGTTAATAAAAACAAAGCCAATTTCAAACGCAATGGAGGGTATTTGCTTATGATATCAAAAGATTGCCGCGGCCCTCCGGGCCTCGCAATGACCTGCTTATCTCTGATCCTTCGTGTCTCAGTGCCTTAACGGCTACGGAAGAATTGGCAAAAACAAAGCCAATTCTGGATTCCGCATCAAGTGCGGAATGACAAAGTCGGCGAACAGGTTCAGGGGATTTGAAAAAACAAAGCCAATTTCGGATCGGCTCAGGGTAATAGGGGCGAATGGGGGCATTGGCGGGTGAGAATCCTGTGGCCGGTCTCGGTGACGAGGACGTCGTCTTCGATGCGAACGCCGAGCTTGCCGGGCATGTAGATGCCGGGCTCGATGGTGAGAACCTGGCCGGGCTGGAGCGTGCCTTTGGCTTCCGGCTTGAGGAATGGGGATTCGTGGATCTCCAGGCCGAAGCCGTGCCCCGTGCCGTGGCCGTAAACGGGCAGGTTGCTCTTTTCGATGGCCTGGCGGGCGGCGGTATCGATTTCAGTCAGTTTGACGCCGGGTTTGATCGTTGCGATCGCCGCGGCCTGGGTCTGCTCGACGACGTCATAGACTCGTCGATAAAGGGCCGTCATGCCACCGAGCGCAAAGCATCGGGTAATATCGCTGCAATAGCCTTTGTATCGGGCGCCGAAGTCGATCAGGAGGGTGTCCTTCTTCTTGAGCTTTCGGTTGCCGGGCTGGTGATGCGGCCGGGACGCGTTCGGGCCGAAGGCGACGATGGTCTCGAAGCTGTTACGTGCACCGAGCTTACGGATTTGAAAGTCCAGCATGCCCGCACATTCGCTCTCGGTAATGCCCGGCTTAATGTGCGGCAAGGTTTGCCGGAGCGCCCGGGTGGAGATCGACGCGGCGGTTTTGATGGTGGCCAGCTCGCTTTGATCCTTGACGCTGCGGACCGGCTCGATGAGATCCGCCGCCGTCTTGAGCCGGGCCTTGACGACCTTCTTTAACTGCTCGAAATCGGCTAATGACGTCGATGCTTCTACGGTCACCGCCCGTACGGACTTGAGTCTCTTGAGGAGTTGGGCAAGGGCTTCGGCCATTGAGCCGGACCGCTCGACGATCTTGCTGCTTGGGCATTCGTGCCGGGCCTGCTCGGTGTACCGGCTATCCGTCAGGAGATAGACTCGGCCTTTGGCTATGACGGCCCAGCTATCTTCGCCCAAAAAGCCGGTCACATAAGTGGCATTGGCGGGCTTGGTGAGGACCAGGCAGCTTATCTTCTTTTTGCCCAATCGTCGGCGGATTGTCTTGATTCGATCCGATATAATCTTCTTGTCCATTCACGTTGATTAACAGAAAACCAATGGAAAAGAAAGCTTTTTCGACGGCCGTTTGGCTTTGGGGGGCCCACTTGCTATACTTTGTTTAGAAAACGACCTTGCTGGGGGGGAAACCGGATGATTGGCCTTTCGTGCCGATCTTGAGTGTTTTCCGCGAGGGAGGAAGACGATTTGTAGCGCCCAATTTTCCCGGACAGGACGGCTGCGGCCGTCCTTTTTTTATACCTTGCCAGAACTCCTTTTCCACATTACAATAGCCGGACGAATTGCAGACGTTAGAGCCCGTAGCGTGAGCGAGGGGAATAATCTGCTAATCGTGTCGGATAAGCAACCCGTTCGGCAAAACTGGATGAATAGATTTATGTACGCATACTGTTAATCTGAAATTATGCTACTACCGATTCGGACAAGTATATCGCCAAGACGTACGCCGTATATCAACTACGCCTTTATCGCGGTGAATATCGTCATCTTTTTGCTGTCTTATTTCCCCCATGTCGATCCGATCACCAACCAGGCGGAGTACCTTCGGCGCTGGGCGAACCAGCTCGTTCTGGACCCGACGCCCGGCCGTTTGTATTTGTGGCAGTTTGTCAGCTATGCCTTTCTCCACGGGGGGCTTTTGCATATTATTGGTAATATGTTTTTCCTGTACCTGTTCGGCAATAACGTCAACGACAAGCTCGGTCACATTGGGTATCTGTGCTTTTATCTGGCCGGGGCGGTCTTCAGCGGTATCGGGCACGTTTTCATGAGCGGTGCTCCGGTTCTCGGCGCCAGCGGCGCGGTCGCGGCGGTCACCGGGGCGTATCTCGTATTGTTCCCGCAGACTCTGATCACGGTGCTGTACTGGTTCTTTTTTATCGGCATGATCGAGTTGCCGGCGTTATATTTCATCGCTTTCAAGCTCATTATCTGGGACAATATGGTTGAACCCAGTATTGCCCCGCCGGTCGCCGTAGCCCACGGCGCGCATCTGGCGGGCTATGCCTTCGGTATCGCGGCGATGATCGTCATGCTCGCCGTCGGCTTAATCAGCGGCAGCCAATTCGACCTGTGGGCGATGATTAAGCGCTGGAACCGTCGTCGGCGCTATCGCGATGTCGTTTCCAGCGGATACGATCCCTACACGGGCCGTCAGAGTCGACATATCCGCGTCAAAGAGGTCATCAAAAGCGCCGCTCAACAACAAAAAGACGAGCAAATTCAAGATGTTCGCAATGAGATTAGCAGCCGGATCGGGCAGCGGAATTTGCCGGCCGCCGCCCAGGCGTATCTCGACTTGATGAAACTTGACACCGAGCAGATTTTGCCCCGCCAACACCTGCTGGACGTCGCGAACCAGCTTGCCGGCGAGAGTAAATACACCGAATCCGCGCGGGCTTACGAGCAGTTTCTGACCCATTACGGCAGCTATGAATATGCCGAACAGGTCGAGTTGATGTTGGGAGTCCTCTATTCGCGTTATCTGCAACAGAGCGAGTCGGCAATCAAGCACCTCAAAATCGCAGCCGAGAAACTCACCGATCCCGGCCAGTTAAAAATGTGCCGGGACGAGCTGGCCCGCCTGCAAGCGTGACCTTGATAATGTTCAATCACCCGGAAAAGCCTGAATCCGTTATTTGGTTAGTGATCGTTGGCTTGTTTCTTCTTGACCTGCTCGGATAAAACGTGTTGCAGATCACTAAACGAGCTGGCTTTTGAAGCGCCTTCGATGGCTTTTACGGCAACATCCTGAATCTTCTGGTAAGCCGCATCTTGTTGGGTGGAAAGCTTGGCAAGCTGTTCGTTTTGTTCTTTGACCGTCTTTTCCAGAGATTCTATTCTAGCTGTCAAGACATTGCGCTGACCCTCGAATTCTTTTTGCAGAAGGTCTTTCTGATACTTGGCCTCTAATTCCAAATGCTCAGTACTTTCCTCGACCGCCGGGTCAGCTTCCCAGAGATCACCGACGTCGTCG
>CAYZAT010000052.1:0-12235 GCA_964476475.1 uncultured Pirellulales bacterium | reverse complement strand
GACCGACTGATAGCGGTACTTGCGTTCCTTCTCCGCGAGCTCGTCCTCGACCGCCTTCGCCACAGCGGCTTGGAGTTTATGGGGAAATTCCGCGACCTGAGCCTGGAGAGATTCAAACTCCTTCTCTTTGCTGCTCAATTGCTTTTCCCGTTCATTGAGTTCTTTTTCAGTTTGTTCCTTCAGGCTTTTCATCTGAAGTTCCAGCGTTTGTTTTTCCGCCTGGAGTTTGGCCTTTTCATCCTCGAATTTATCCCGGGCCAACTGCTGTTCCCGCTCAAAAGCATAGTGATATTCTTCTTTCTGGCGTTTGCGATCCTTCGCCTCGTGTTCTTGCTGCTCCTTCATCCGGGCTTGATGGTCCGCTTTTTCTTTTTGCCACTCAAGTTTCGTTGATTCTATGTCCTGCTCCAGGCTTGCCTGCGCCCGGGCCATTTCCTCTTCGAACCTGAGTCTTTCCCGGCGCTGGGATTCGATCAAGGCCGCTAAGGTGGCGGCGGCTTTTTCAATGTCATAGACCTCCTTAAGCTCTCGCTCTTTGATCTCGATGGCCAGTTGAACCTGGTCGAATTTGTTGACCTCCGCCGCCATCCTGTCGGCCAGTTTGCTCAACATAGTCCCAATCTCCTGTTTGAGCCGATGGCTCTCCTGGATCACGCCATCAGCGGAAATACCGGTGACGGCTTTGAGAATAGACTCTTCCTTTTTCTCTTTCAGCTTTTGTTCCGGCTTGAGCTCGCTCTTCTGCCTTTCATGCAATTGTTCGAGTATCTCGTGATAGGCGTCAAGAAGTTCCTGTTTAGTGTTCCTCATGCTGATATCCGCATCTTCTATCTTTTTTTTGGGTGACGGCATCGATATCCTCCTGGAATTATATGACGGCTTTTTAGCCTCCTTCGTATGTAGTGATTTAGCCGTATTCGGCAATGATTCAGATTGTAGAGGAGTTTCAATAATTTTCAATAATAAATCATACGACACCTTCGAGTAGGCCAAGGAGGTCGAACGGATGTAAGGTGTTCTTTATCTGCACCATTGAAATAAGACAGATGCGTCAACGAAAAACTCGAAATCACTATGGCGACTCCGGAGTTTGGATGATTCTTTAATAAATTGAACTCTTCCAGCCGCTCCAAGATCCAAAGCCCCTTAAGCTTTCATTACGATTGCCTAATCTACCCAAATTACCCAAACCAAAATACGTAGTCACCACAATTGACATGCTCCGTAAAACCCATCAAAATTCATGCAGGTATTAATTTAGCGAGTTAATAACAATTGCAGACCGGCGGCAGTCGCTCATGAGTACTGGGACGGACTGCGTGCCCAGCACTATGGAATAAGTATCATTTGCCGGGAGCCATCCCGGCAACAGCGAGTAAGCTATACCGACTCAATCAGTGATGAGTTTATGTACTTATACTTATGCAAGGATCGCACAATGGGAGATAGAGTTTACCCTTCCAAACTGACGCAGCTTTTTCTGGGTGGTCTTTCGGTTGCGATGCTTCTCGGGTTGATGCCGATTAGCCCGGCACTCGCAGCTTTGGAATTACCGCCAGTACTCGATTTCACTAACAACGCGGGAACGTTGTTAATAGTGAAGAATGCACTCATAGTCGGCATTAATGACTACTCTCTTACATGTTTTGTCGGACGTGGCCGTGTGTGCCAAGGATGCATATCCCCGGGCGAATGATCGAAAGGAGGTGACTCTACATGCAACAAATGCTTCGGTAATGAACAAGAAAATCAACGAATCAACAGGAACTGATCAAGGAGGTAAAGTACAATGACAGCACAAGACCTCAAGTCATTCGATCCTGAACTTCTGCTTCAGGAACTTCGAGCACGGGAAAGTGGAGAGGTGGAGGAAAAGGAATTAGAGACGGCATTCCCCTGTGGCCGTGTACCATCCGCCAGGGCGGGTATCGGCGGAGTCGAGGAACGGGTTCCAGACCTTAAGGCTTTCGAAACAAAGGAGATCATTGTTGCACTGCGCGAACAACAAAAGGTTATTTATGATACCGATGACCGCGACGACATGTACGAGGTTGTTGATCGCCGAGTTCTTACGGACGCCGATAGTGTCGTTGCCCTGATCAATGCCGCAAACATTAGCGACAACGGCGATGGGACATCAACGTTGAACGGACAGAACTTTGGGGCACGCTATAGCTTGTGCCAGAACGAACCCTTTCGCAACCAGCCCTCGATTGCCTTCTGTAGTGGTTTTCTGGTCGACCCGAGTCTCGTTGCCACCGCTGCTCACTGTGTGGATAACACCACCCTCGGCACGACGCGGTTTGTATTTGGCTTTGAAATGGCCGACGCCAACACAGCCAATACGACGATCGACAATGACGAGATCTACCGGGGGATACGAATTATCGGCCGACAGATCGGCCTTCAGGGTGCCGACTGGGCAGTTGTGCAGCTCGATCGCCCGGTGCTGAACCATCGCTATGTGCGGATTCGTCGCAGTGGAAAGATTTATAATGGTGCGCCGGTTCATGTGATTGGGCACCCCTCTGGCTTGCCCAAGAAGTACGCGGCCGGTGCCAACGTACGCGACAACACCCCGGCTCGCTACTTCGTGGCCAACACAGACACCTACGGCGGCAATTCCGGCTCGCCCGTCTTCAACCGCAGAACGCACGTCGTCGAGGGGATCCTGGTACGTGGCGAGACCGACTTTGTCTGGAACGGTAATTGCCGCGTGTCGAACGTCTGCCCAGCCAACGGGTGCCGGGGCGAGGACTGTACCCGAGTGACCGAATTTGACAATCTCGTCCCAGGCAACCGGCATGACTGCATCCCGTTCAATCCCAACAACGCGAAAGTCGTGAAGGTGCGACGGCGATGGAAGATTATCGTCGGGAATATGTGGCTGCTTGATTTCGGCACAAGCCAGAACGAAGCCAATAAAGCACTCAAGATTATCAAACACTACGGGATGAACAGCCAGTGCTTCGTCGGACGCCCACACCCCTCGATGGAATTCTACCTGATCGATGGTGAGTCGCCGGTTGGAGCGATGCCCGGTGAGGACGCTATCGGCTTCAACCCGGCCAATGTGGAAGTGCAATACGTTCGAGGGAGGTGGAAAGTCGTGGAAGGAAATCACTGGATCATGGATTTCGATCAGGCTGAAAGCGAAGCCAGGCAGGCCCTGAGTTACATCCTGACCTATGGATTTCGATACATTTGTTTCGTCGGTCGCCCCGATCCCTCAATGACCTACTTCCGAAAGTGACCCGTCCGTCGATGCTTCATTGAAAGCGCAGGCCACCGGGTATTGGGTGCTAAGCCCGGCTTCAAGCGAGCCTTCTTGCGGAGAAGTTGCAGGTGGCGCGCTATGTGCCCACTCCGCTTTGGGCAGCTTGAAACGGATAGGGGTAACCTGGGGTAATATGATATCAAGTGTCCAATCGTCGATTGCACGATCGGGGATCAAGCATGTTTTTATGCTTGTGGTGGTCTTGTCGCTGGTCGCCCGTATCTCTTGTCATAACCGAAAAGTCAAGGTGCACAAACCAAAAGGGATCCAACCATACGCTATAGTTCACAACGGTCCTCAGGAGAAACACGATGCATGATTCCAGTATGACGTCCGGCGAATTGGAAATCTTCATCAAAACGTTGGGTGATATCCTTCGCGGTATAGGCTCATTGGAAAACCTTGAAATCTGGCTGAAATCGCAGCCCTTCATCGTGGATGTCAGTACGGCTGACCATCTCATCAAGACCGAACCTCCACAGAAAGAAGTGTCCGCCACTTTTAAGATATCAGACGGCTCGACTGTTACGAAAACGATTGATGTCTTTCTTTATCCAGATCAAACCGTTGATCTGGCAAGAGTGCATGAACCATAGTCGTTTGCCACAACGTCCAACAACGGAGCGTTCGGTCACCCAATAGTGGTTAGATATTCAGGAGACGTTGTAGCCGGCCTTTACTTGGGATGATGTTAGCTTACGTAGTCCGGTTCGTTGCCTTGTTTCCATTTAATGTTGCAACCGATGCTGGGTCTTTGCTCGGCGGGGACTTCCTTGCCTTCGAGAACGGCATCTATGGCGGTTCTTAAATCGGCGCCGGTGACGGGGATGCCGTTGCCGGGCCGGCTGTCGTCCATCTGGCCGCGATAGACGAGCTTACGACCGGCGTCGAATAAGAAGAAATCCGGCGTACAAGCGGCGTGATACGCTTTCGCCGCCTCTTGCGTTTCGTCGTAGAGATAGGGAAACGTGAAATCCTTTTCTCCGGCTAACTCGGCCATCATTTCCGGGCAGTCCTCGGGGAAGCTCTCGACATCGTTCGAGTTGATAGCAACGACGGCGAGTCCTTTGGCCTGATATTCCGGAATCAGATCGATAAGGTCATCTATAATATGCTTCACAAACGGGCAATGATTGCACATGAAGATCACCAACAACGCCGGTGAATCTTCGTAATCCTCCAGCGAGACGAGACTGCCTTCGGTGTCCGGCAGGCGAAAACCCGGCGCGACGGTCCCTAATGGAAGCATGGTCGATGCGGTCCTTGACATGATTGACCTCCTTTTTAAAAAATCTACACGAATGCTAAAAGTCACATGGAGGTAAGCCCCAGCCTTATACCCTGTCGCGGGCAGGATGCCCGCGAGACTCAAGGGCGGGACGCCCTCGCTACTTGACTCTTACGGCAATCTTCCCGAATTGTTCACCCGCTTCCATCCGGCTCATTGCGTCTCGTATCTCTTCAAGGGAGTTGACGGAATCCATGACGGGCTTGAGCCCGGCCGCCTCGACGGCCCTGAGCATCTGCCGAACGTCCTCATTCGATCCCATGGTCGAACCCATCACCGTTAACTGATTCCAGTACAACGCCTGCAAATTAGTCGCAGTTTCCGGCCCCGTTGTCACCCCGCACAAGACGATTCTTCCGCCCCGCCGGACGACGCCGAAATTCGTGCTCCACGTGGCCGCCCCGACCGAATCCATGACGATATCCACGCCGCGTTCGTTTGTGATATCTCTTATGGTCCCGATCAGATCATCGATGGCTTGATAATTCACGATATGATCGGCGCCTATGGCTTTGGCCCTGGAGAGCTTCTCATCCGATGATGACGTGACAATGACTTCGGCGCCGGCCAGCTTCGCCAATTGCAGCCCGGCCAGCGCGACACCGCCCCCGATGCCGTGTATGAGCACCGTCTCTCCGGCACGCAGGCGGGCGCGGGCCATGAGCATGCGCCAGGCGGTTTGATACGCTAAAGGAAGCGCCGCCGCCTCGTCGAAACTCAGGTGGGCCGGTTTCGGATAGACATTTTGGAATGGTACGGATACCTTTTCTGCGAATGTGCCGGGTCGTGACATCCCTACGATGCCGAACGACATACATTCGCTCTGCTGGCCCCGGCCACAACTCTCGCAATAACCGCAGCTTAATCCCGGATTCAGGATAACCTCGTCGCCGATCTTGATTCCGTGCGTTTTCGAGCCGACCGCCTCCACCACTCCGGCGCCATCGGAACCCAACACGTGCGGCATATTCAGCGTCAGCCCCGGTCGTCCTTTACGCACCCAGATATCGAGGTGGTTCAGCGCCGCCGAGCGGACGTCCAGCACAACTTCGCCCTCGCCGGCTTTAGGATCGGGAAACTCGCCCATCGTCACGCAGTCCACGCCTCCGTGCTCACGTATCATTGCCGCTTTCATTGCAGGCACCTCCTAAAATTAGTGTTCCGTTATCTTCACATCGTTCGCTTGATTTCATTAACGGATGCAGTGTACCTGCGTTCCGAATCCCAGACAAGAGAACTTTGCGAAGGCAGTCGTACTTTGTCATGACAAAAATTGTGAGAATGTCATTGCGAGCGAAGCGAAGCAATCTCAAACCTTTGCGTTACCACACAGTTGAGATTGCTTCGTCGCTTCGCTCCTCGCAATGACAAGTTCCTCATTTTAGTTTTGACAGAGAAATCGTTTTGAAATAGAAGTTTGGGGATGGCTGTTGTTGACCATCCCCAATACCCCTTGCTTGTGCAGCACCAAAAGGCGTTTTATGGAGGGAATTTTCGTTCCCGCATGGGCGGGAAACTTGAGGGTGCCACTCAAGCTATTTCTGTTCCTCCAGGATGCCCATACCGCTGCGATCCGGATAGGCCGGTCGCTTGGCCGGGACATAGGGATTCTTCTTCAGTTCGTCCAACATGTGCTCTACGGCGGCGTCGATTTGCGGATCGCCGCCATCGACCATCAGGGCGGGATCATCCACGACTTCGATATCGGGATCGACACCGTGGCCTTCCATGGTGAGAGTGCCGTCGGTTTCGTAAAAGGTAATAAAGGGCACGGTAATTCGCCCCCCGTCAATGAACGACGGATTCTTGGCGATGCCGATCACGCCGCCCCAGGTACGCATGCCGATGAGCTTGCCCAGTCCGGCTTTGCGGAACAGATACGGGAAGATATCGCCGCCGGAGCCGGCTTCACCGTTAATCAGCATGCACTTGGGACCCTGGTGGCTCAGCGTCGGGACGCGCCAGTCGTTTTCATAACGCTCGAACAGATGAAGGTAAATAGGACGGTTCAGTAGCTCGATGTACCGGTCGGCGATGTTGCCGCCGCCGTTCCAGCGCTCGTCGATAATAAGGGCATCTTTGTTCATCTGGCCGTAGAATTGACGGAACAAATCGCGTTGCCCCCGGTTGCCGGTATCCGGGACGTAGATATAGCCCACCCGACCGCCGGATTTCTCATCGACACATTTGCGATTGCTTTCCACCCAATGGCGGTAACGCAAACCGAATTCCGATCCCAGCAGCTTGACGACGACGTTTGCGGCCTTTTCGGGATCGGGTTCGGCCCCGACGGTCAATGTCACCGTCGCGCCGGAAAGCCCCTCGAAGGCAGCCCAGGGCGCTTTGGACGTATCGACCGGCACGCCGTTGACGCTGAACAGATATTTGCACTGTTCGCGTTCTTCCTCGTCCAGATAATACAGCGCCGAGCGGGCGTCCGTGTCCCAGACGCCGCCTTCATAGACCTTGGCGATGCGGTAGTAGCCCTGATCCAGCTCGAAATCCACCCCAAGATACCCGATGGATTCCCTGGGTCCGTAGTCCATGTCGCCGCCGCCGTAGTAGGTATGACCCGCGTTGACCTCGCTGATCATCTCGGAAATGACATATCCGACGTCCCGGCGGGACACGCAATCGTCCAGCATGGCCTCGTATTGCTTTCGGATAGCGGGCCAATCCACGCGGTGCATGTGGGGATCGTAGAAGTAGTCGCGCATAAACCGCCACGCGTCGGCAAAAATCTGCCGCCATTCCTCCCGCGGCTCGATCACGACGTCCATCGGCCCGGTGACCACCTGATTTTCTATTTTCTGGCCGGGCTTGGCGTCGATGATACCCAGCTTCCCCTGGCTGCTTACGAGGAGCTTTTTGCCGTCCGGTGTCATTTGCACGAAACCGACGTTCTTTAAAATCGACTTCTCCTCGTGTTTCTCACTGTTGGGATCGAAGTATTGAAGTTCGCTACCGTCCCCGCGTCGCAGATAGACGATATGGTTCTTATCATTGACGGCCAGATACCCGAATCCGCCGCGTTTGATCGGCAGGCGATAAGCCCGTGCTTCCATATTCTCCAGGTCGATGTCGACGAGCTTCGGCTTGTCCTTATCCTTTTCTTTCTTTACCTCTTTATCCTTCTTAGCTTCCGGCTTCTTTTCACCCTCATCGACTTGGGCATCCTCTTCTTCCTTCTCACCGCCTTTTTCTTCTACATCGTTAGGATCCTCTTCACACTTTTCTTCTTCATCTTTGCCCTCTTCGTTTTCGTCTTTCTTTTTGTCGTCGTCCTCCTCCTCGTCCTTGTCTTCCTTCTTGATCTCTTCTTCGTCGCTCTTGGGTTTGAGGGGATTGGCGACATCCGCACGCAAGGGGATCGCGTGCAGGACGGAGGTATCCTCATAAACGAAGGTGAGTCCGGAGTCGGCATAACTGGGCCGCGAGATTTCGCGCTGGCTGAAGAAGTACAGGAAGTCTCCCTTACGATCGAACGTCGGGAGGTAATCCATGAACATGCCGCTGGTCACCTGGTGGAGCTCATCCTCTTGAACGTTATAGAGCATGACCACATTGACGTTGTCCAGGTTGGGAATATTGTAGGCCAGCCACTGGGAATCGGACGACCAACTGAAATTCATGGGAACGCCCCAGTTCCAACCCGTTATGTTGACGCGATCGAAATAACGAACCTGGCGTTTCTCGACGTTGAACACGTAAAATTTCGTTTCGTGATCGACCAGGAGCATCCACTTGGAATCGGGCGACCACGTCGGTTGATAGCGATAACCGGCGCCCATGGACGTGCCGGTTTCCGGCTTGCCCCGCCCGTCGGCGGACTGCATCACAAGCTCGTTCTCCCCGGATTCATCGGAGAAGTAAGTGATCCATTTACCGTCCGGGCTCCAGGACGGCTCGCGCTCGGCAACACCACTCGTGCGGGTCAGGTTGCGCGGCGCGCCGTTCTTGGCGGGCAGCGACCAGATGTCACCCCGACTCTGGACCAGGACGCGCTTGGCGCTCGGAGACACATAGCGACTCGAAAGGCGTCCGCTCACGTCCTTGCGAATCGGACGAAGCTTCGGGCGTGCGCCGGGGACCGAGATATTGACCGGTGTGGACCGTTCCGTGGACAGATTCAGCAGATATAGCTTGGTATTATATTCGAAGATGATCTCGCCCTCGCCATCGGGGCCGGGGCCGTTCGAGGGCCATTTCACGTCGTAGTTTTTGAAGCGAGTGATTTGCTTCCGCTTCTTCGTTCCCAGGTCGTAGCACCAGATATTCAAACGATGATTCGGTCCGGCGTCCGAAAGGTAATAGATCTTTTTGCCTTGCCACATGGGAATCGTATCAGTCCCTTCCCAATCCGTAATCTTTTTTGACGTATGCCCCTCCAGGTGAAAGAGCCAAATCTCGGAAGCCAATCCACCGCGGTAACGCTTCCAGGTCCGGAAGTCGCGGTTGCGCGGCGTATAGGCGAGCCATTGGCCGTCTTCGGAAACGACACCGTACCCGCCGTACGGAACGGGCAACCGGTCGGGCAGACCGCCGGCTTGCGGGACCGCGAACAACTGCGTTTGCCGACCCGATCCGCCCAGGCCGTTCATCGCAAAGACGAGCCGGTCGTCGAACGTCCAGTCGCAGAGGCGCTCCCCGGCGGAATGGTATGTCACCCGCTGAGGAATGCCGCCTTTGAGAGGCACGGTGTAGATGTCGTTGTTCCCGTCGTAATTTCCGTTGAAGGCGATCGTGCGTCCGTCGGGGCTGAATCGCGGGAACGACTCGCCGGCGGGCGGACTCGCTAAAGGCGACGCGACGCCGCCCAAACGCGGGACGACCCAGATATCGTCCGCGTAAACGAACGCGATATGCGTCGCACTGACATCCGGATAGCGCATCATGCCGGCGTGCGGCTGCACCTCGGCGACGGTCACCGGCGCCAAGAAAAAGGACAATACCAACAAACAGAAAAGGAACGCCGAGGACGTGAAAATCGTTCTCATGATCATGACCCTTTGTGCATTAAGTTGAACGAATAATGATGTTATCTCAATAAGAGAACATCGACAGATGGCGTTTGACTTCTTGAACCATTTTAGAAGTGCCGAAGGAACGCAAAATCATGACATTGAATGGGGGGGCATACGGATTATCGAAGCATTTGGCACACCTTGTTCGGCTTGTCTAAACTGTGGTCAAAAATGTACGGCTATCTTCTCTCACTCGCAACACATTGCCCGATTTAGCCCCGATAACATCGCGCTTTCGCCGGATCAGATTTTTCTTGCCCAGATTAAAAAGTGTGGAATTTGCCTGTTTTTCTCTCATTCGCAGCGAGGGCGTCTCGCCCGCGTTTTTCTCAGCAGGCCCTTCCGTCAACCTCATCGGCAGGGTGTGCAAGAAGATTTGACGCCCCTTTCAAGGTGCGGGTTATCTTTTCAAGCGAAACAACCGAATCTCATTCGAATCATTCGGCCGGGCCACTTCGGCATACGCCCAGATTTCATCATCGACGTGCATCCAATGAGAGTAGCGCCACGTATGAAAACGCTCGCTCGGCGTCGTACTGACGACCAGCGGCGAGTCCGGCGTCAGGTCGATCACATGGTGAAGGTCGAACGTGAAAGCCAAACCCGTCGCGATATTATACACGGGGTCGTACCAGTCGTTGCTGGATCCCTCGTAGATGAACAGGTACCCGACGCCCAGCGGCAGCACGCCGGCCGGACGCACATAGAAGTCGTGCCAGCCTTCGAGGTCCATGATCGGCTGATACGGGCTTCCCACCGGCTCCCATTGCTCGCCGTCCCGGCTGCGAAAATGAAAGAGCCGTTCCGTCCGGCGAATCACGCCGATGACATAACAGTGATACGCCCCCTCGGCGTAGAGAATAAAAGGGTCCTTGTACTCATGGACAATCACATCGCGATCGTACGCTTTCGGCAAAGGCGCGATCACCACTTTTGCAGAAGACGCTTTGAACTTCGTCGGATCGTCCGCATCGTCGAATTTGATAATACTCCAGGGCCCGTTTTTCCACGGACCGCAGCCGTAAAGCTTAAACCGTCCGGTTTGCGGATCGATCAACAACGCGGGGCGCTCGAAGCCCGGGATGGGGACATCCCCTCGCTTAATACAGTGAACTTTGCTGAAATGCATGCCGTCCTCGCTTCGCGAGATACGAATCTCATATCCCCTCAACCCCCGGGGCGCATCGGCGGTCCTCATCCGGCAGGCTAACCAGAAGACGCCTTCGCGATCCCGAACCACCGAAGGCGCCCCCGCCCACCATTCGGCCTCGTCCTTGTCCGGCTTCAAAATCACCTCATAATCCTGAAACTTCTGCGGGATGCTTCCGAAAAGTTCTTTGACTTCAGGTACAGGACGGACGAAGCCGGTATTGCGGCCCAAGCCAACCCCGGACATTCCGAACAGAAAAATAGCTATAAGTGCCAAAAAATCCTGAACCCGGCATGTCATATCTGTTCTATCTTCTCTTCCCATAACTTGTCCCCTTGAGCGATTGCGACATTTTTCTTTTGGGATATCCGTCCAATTCGTTACATTCACGCCGTTCACATTATCATATCATGAATCTGACCGACTATCATGGAATTCGTTTCGAGGGCGAAACGTAAATTTGCTTGCCATGAAGGCCCACGCGGTGTACATTAGCGCTCAATGCTCTGATGCCAACGCAGCTCAACGGTAGAGCTCTGGTTTTGTAAACCAAAAAAGATCCACTCAAATGACTAATATAAATCAACTTATGGAATTGAGGGTCGCGTTTGGGTCGCGTTTGGGATTTTAGAAGATGAAAAAAGTACGAACCTATCAGCGAAAAGACCGACCGGGGTGGTATATCTCCTGGCGGGAAAACGGCAAGGAACGAAAGCGGGCTTTCCCTTCGAAGCATCTGGCCGACCACTACGCCCGCATTAAATACACCGAATTGAATAGCGAGACGCTTCGCACCATGGTCGATTTGCCCTGGGAGGAATTAAAAGCGGAATATTTGCGCACCTACGATGTCCGCCAATTAGAGAAATCGTCCAAATACCAAGCGACCAACACGCTCGATCTGTTCGAGGCCGTGAACGGCCCTGTAAGCTCTCAAAATATCTTGCAGGGTGTGATTGATGTGTTCATTCTCGAACGGGCCAAAGACATCGGCGAGTGGACGTTGAACAAAGATATATCCAATATCCGTGCCTTTCTTCGATGGGGACAGAAGCGGCGGTACATAACCCGAGATCTGGAAGTCGAGAAGGTCAAGGCCACGCCCCGAGTCGTTGTCAGCCTGAAAGATGCGCAAGTAAAGAACCTTCTGATCTCCGCCCGGCAACGATCCGAGATTTGGTATGTCCGAATCTTGTTGGCCACCACGACCGGGCTTAGAAAAAATGATCTTGAAAATATCCAGGTGGGCGATATCGACTTTGAAAACCATTCGCTGATTTCCCGCTCGAAGAAAACCCGTAGGATCATGGAGACCCGGCCGCTGCACTCCTCACTTATTCCGATCCTGACCCGATACGTGGCGGAACTGCCCGATGGACAGACGAAGCTCCTGGATCGGGACACGAACACCTGGAAGAAGTGGAAGAAAATCAGGACGCGAGCCGGCCTGCCGGATTTGCGATTCCACGATTTACGAAGTGTGTTTTCAACGGCGC
>CAYZAT010000051.1:0-17133 GCA_964476475.1 uncultured Pirellulales bacterium | reverse complement strand
TTCGGTTTTGGATTTGCCTACAGCTCCCATCTCTATTACGGCGCCTGTGGGTCCCGCAAGCGCTCCGTCCGGATGGCGATACACGAAGTAACTCTCTCGCTCGGTGTTGTCGTCGGCTCAGGAGCGGGGGGGTATCTTTCCGGCAACGTCGGAAGGTACTCGCCCTATTGGTTTGCCATCGCAATTCTTGTGGCGGGTTTCGCGGCGCAGATTGTCGTGTGGATTGCCCTGACACCGAAACGACACCGGCCAAAAATGGTCATGACCTAAGAACATGGGACGTGAACAAGAAAGTAAAAAAGTCAGACGAATGAGACCCCGGTTACCCGCAAGTGATTTTCATCACAGCCAGGGCGCCTAACAGACCGAGCACCAGCAACGTCGCCCTAACGATTCTCATAAGCTGCGTTTTGGGCTTAACAAATCGCCACACAAATGCCCAGATCGTAACGATCAGGGCCAGACGTAACACAAAATATGCGATGTTTAGGAGCATATATGCATAATAACCTATTTTAACATCAAAGTCAAGCGAAAACTTCCCATATTACCCCTTGCGTTAGCTCGGAAATTGAGGACTTTTTCGTTCTGCAATGTGATAGCGAAGGTGAGGATTTGTTTTTCATTTATCTTCCAGGTCGCTTCATTAATGACATAGTCGAGAATATGGAAGTGCGTTAAAAAAACTGTCGTCATTTGTTAGAGACGGTAACGGGGTACGTAACCGTTGTGTTTGGCTGATGAATTGCGATTTCAATGTTGATACGTCCATTCCGACATGGGAATTGCATGGGCAGGGTGGATGAAGAGACTTTTTTGCTGTCCACAAAGCCCTCTAATTTGGCGACAAAGATTAAAGTAATGAAAAAAACAAGCCGAACAGAATACGTAAGCGTTTCGTGATGTCGTGTTTAGAGTCATGCTGAACTTATGGATTGATTAGGAGAGTCGAAGATGCATTATCTGGAAGAAATTAAGAAATGGCTTGGTGAAATTACGGAAATCTTTTTATTGCTGGTTGCCCTGGGCGTGGTCGTTGAAATCCTTTTCGGCGACAAAGTCAGTTTCTTCGGTGGGGTCGTAGGCAATCTCACGAGGCTGATTCAATCATTCGGTGAAAATGGCCTTGTGGGTTTGATCGCCCTGGGGATTATTCTCTACCTGTTCCAAAGACGGAGAGTCTTTGCGGGACAACAACAGCATCAGCAGTAACTCATGAGTCACTCGCGAACCCGGCGAACAGAAGAACATTTAGCCAGTCAAGGTCTCAACAATGGATGAGATGGGGGGGGGGGCAGGAAGTTCTCATCCCGTGCCGTGTTCGTCGTTTGTTAGTTGGACTTCACGGAGCGTAGTTTCTGCGCTCCGTATTTTATTTTCTCATCAATTAAGTATCGGTAAGGGCGAGTCCTATGAAACGGCGTTCATTCCTTAAATTTGCTGCCGGCGCCTACTCTTCGTCGTATCTATGCAGCAATGTAGCACTGGCCGGTAATCATGGTATGAATATAGAAAATCAAAAAATGTCAATCAGCCGAGAGTTGCTTCAAAACAGAAACCAGAATCGCTCGATGGTGGTTTGTCAAAACGGAATGGTCTGTTCGAGCCAGCCTCTGGCGAGTCTGGCCGGGGTGGATATTCTCAAGGCCGGTGGGAATGCCATCGACGCGGCCATTTGCACCAATGCCATGCTCAGCCTGGTCGAGCCGATGATGTGCGGACCCGGCGGCGATCTTTTCGCTATCGTCTGGAACGAGAAGGATAAGAAGCTGCTCGGCCTCAACGCCAGCGGCCGTTCGCCTTACGATTGGAGCATCGATAAAGCACGGGCTCTGGGGCTTAAAGAAATCCCCATCTATGGACCGTTATCCTGGAGCGTCCCTGGTTGCGTCAGCGGATGGGATGCCCTTCAAAACAAGCTGGGGCGATTGAGCTTGGCAAAGATTCTGAAAGCTCCAATCGAATATGCTCGTAAAGGTTTCCCGGTTTCTCCGGTTATAGCACGATCGTGGTCCTTCAATACTACGGATGATCCAGGTTTGGCAAAGACGTTCATGCCTGATGACAAACCTGTCTGCTTGGGTGATATCTTCAGGAATGAAGGTTTAGCAGAATTTTTCGACGTCATCGCTCAAGACGGTGCGGAGGCGTTCTACCAGGGGCAGATGCCCGAAAGAATCGTTAAGTTTTCTCAAACCAACGGCGGGCGATTTTCGATGCGCGACTTTCAAAACCACACTGCGGATTGGATCGAGCCGGTCAGCACAAACTATCGCGGCTACGACGTCTGGGAGCTTCCGCCGAATGGGCAGGGCATTGCAACTCTGCAAATGTTGAATCTGTTGGAACATTTCGACATTGCCTCGATGCAACCTAATTCCGCCGAGCATTTACATCTTTTCATCGAGGCCAAGAAGCTGGCCTTTGAGGATCGGGCGGTTTACTACGCCGATATGGATTTTGCCGATGTTCCACTCAAGGAGCTTATCTCCAAAGATTACGCCAAGCGGCGTGTCAAGCTAATCGATCCCAAACGAGCCGCCGAGAATGTCCGCCCCGGCAGGCTCAAAGGTTCGTCGGACACCGTTTATTTGACAGCCGCGGACAAAGACGGAAATATGGTCTCGCTCATCCAGAGCATCTACTATCCGTGGGGTTCGGGATATGTGCCGGATGGGATGGGCTTCTGCCTACAGAATCGCGGTCAACTGTTTTCACTCGATCCGAATCACCTCAACAAACTGGAGCCTCACAAGCGGCCGTTCCATACGATTATCCCCGCATTCGTCACCAAAGAGGGCAAGCCGGTCTTTTCGTTTGGCGTTATGGGCGGGGATTTTCAGCCACAGGGGCAGGTGCAGGTGCTGATGAATATCATTGATTTCGGCATGTCGCCCCAACAGGCGGGCGAACAGCCGCGGGTCCGGCATCGTGAAAGTTCGGAACCGACGGGAACAAAAATGGCGGCCGGCGGATCAGTAATTTTCGAGCGACATATTTCAGATAACGTGAAACGAACACTTGCTTCAATGGGGCACAAGATCAGACCTGAAACAGGCGTCTTTGGAGGCTATCAGGGCATATGGAGGAAATCCAATCCGCGTCGCTATTTCGGTGGTTCCGATCCTCGAAAAGACGGCTGTGCTATCGGATATTAAGAATTGACTATTGTCTATTGATTATTGACTATTTGCTCGTTAGGATTCATTCAAACCGTGTAATCCGTTCAATTGTCAATAGTCATTTGTCATTAGTCAATCCGTATAGGCGTTTTCGTAGATAGCCACCACGTCATCCAGTGTGAGCTTAACCGGCGTGATGTCAAACAGACTGCCCATCGCATAGAAAGAATTTTCCGCAAAGGTTCTCAAATCCTCTTTTTCAATATTGAAATCAGCGAGTTTTTCTTCTTTGAGACCGATGCTTTTGATGAGCTTTTTGAGCCCGGTGATGAAGGCCATGGTCTGTTCGGTCTCGGGCAGGCCGTCCACCTCTTCGCCCATCGCCCGAGCGAGGTCCGGGAAACGCGCCGGATTCCGCTCGGCCAAATAGCTAAAATACGAAACCGAAAGCATCGTCAAACCGGAGCCGTGCGCCACTTCCGGATAATAGGCGCTGACCGCGTGCTCCATCGAATGATGCGATATGCAACAGGAGAGGGATTCGCACATTCCGGCTTCGGTGTTGGCCCAGGCCAGCTTTGTCCGGGCTTCCATGTTCGTTCCGTCTTTGACGGCGATGGGCAGGTATTTTGAGATCAGGCTGACGGCTTCCAGGGCCAGATGGTCGCTGGCCGGCTGGTTGATCGTCGCAAGGTATGTTTCAACGGAGTGAAAGAACGCGTCCATTCCCGTATAAGCGGTCGTTTTCGGAGGCACGCTCACCATCAATTCCGGATCGACGATCGACAGACGCGGGAACGTAAAATCGTTGCCCCAGCCGATTTTCTCGTTCGTCTCGCTTTTGGTAATGACCGTCCACGGATCGGCTTCAGTTCCCGTCCCGGCGGTTGTGGTGATCGCGACAATCGGCAACGCTCCGTTGGGGGGCGTCTTTCCGCCGCCGCTGCCTCGGGTGATATAGTCCCAGTATTGGCCGGGATTGACCGCCATTACAGCGATGCTCTTTGACGAGTCGAGGGTGCTTCCTCCGCCGAGACCGAGGATGAAATCGCAGCCGTTTTCTCTCGCCACCGCCGCACCTTCCTCGACGTCCTCGCAGACGGGATTCGGTTGAATTTTATCGTAAACGACCGCCTCAACTCCGTTGTCTTTGAGAAGCTTGACGACTCTGTCGAGATACCCGTGTTTTCGCATCGCACCCGACGCCCCGATCACAACCAAGGCTTTCTTGCCGGGTAGATAAGGGGTCGTTCCAAGCTCGTTCAATTTACCGCAACCGAAGAGAATCCGGGTCGGCATGAAATAGGAAAAATTGAGATTCATTTCGTACTCCTATTGAATCAATGGAGGAGGGATAGCTTGTCCGTTTTTCTGTGCTAATTGTTGTTCTTTCTCATAAGTTCCATAGAAAGGAACATTGCTGTCCAGCCAAAGGTGCAGCCGATGGAGATCCTCATCCGGCAAGTGTACGTGTTCTGCATGTAAGGCATCGGCCAGCACTCTTAATAGAGGACTCTCATCGGCACCCGAACGGCCGGGGCGGGTAACAATCGCTTCGATGGTGTTGCCTCCCCACTCATACCATCGGACATACTTCTTCAGGTTCTCGTAGGATCGGGTGAATTTGTCGGTGGGATCGCCGGTCAGTGCCAGCGAGCTTTTCAAATCTCCTGTTTGTCCATCGTGACACCTTACGCAATGGTTATCGAGTACCGGTTGCACGAGTCGAGGATAACTGAATGGCTGCGTACCGTCTGGGCCGGGCTGAATCGTTGACGGCGGGCGTTGCTGAGCCAGGATACCTTGTCGATTGGTGGGCGATGTGCGTCTGGGTTCGTGGCAGCCGAGGCAACTGCGGCGCTCCCCGGGCTGTAAGTAAGTTATGCTTCGCATGGTTTGGACCGCCCGGCCGGCTTCATCCACGGCTTGAAAATAAAGCGGCTTGCCGGCGGGGGCGCGGAAATACGCCGAGCCGTCCGACTCCACGGGAATCGTCCCAAGCATCATGCGGGCACTTTCAGCATTGGCAAAGCCGATCCTGGGCTTGTTGGCGACGTGCGTCGAGGTTTTAGGTAATACCTGGAAAATTCGCAACTGGTGGATTTTTCGGGACGCCGGCAGCGCGAACAAGCTCTGTTTCACATCAACCAGGACGAACTCGCCCTCGTCGCCGAGATCCGGGTGAAGCGTCGAGGGCGGAACGGGACGCTTCGGTCGCGGTGTCAGGGGAATCGGATACATGCTGGAAATGTCGGGATCGCAATAGAGCAATTCCATATTGCCGAAGCGGTCGAAATAATAGAGTCCCGTGGCAGTATCTTTTTTAACTTTCGGCCCCATTCCCGGAAGCGGCTCAAGGCTGAAGGAGACCAGAAAAGTGTCTTCCGAGAGCGGCCAGGGGCTATGAAAATAGCTGCTCGGCCAACCTGGGGCTTCGGGAAAACATACTTCCGGCGTCAGGGTCTCAATGGAATCGAATCGGTCCTGGCCGGTTATTGGGTCCAACTTCTCGCGTTTCGGATCGAAAACGACTAAAGAACCGCCGACGTCGGCGTGATGCGCCCCGGCGATAAAAACAATCCGATCCGAGTTCGGGATGCATTTGGGCTGGTAGCATGCATTGATGCGTTGGGTGTAGTTTCCGAAAAGGATGCTCGGATTCGTTCCGTCCGGGTTGCTGACCCAGAGTCCATGGTAGTTGGCCGCCGAGCGATCCACATAGTCCCAGCGGGCATAGACGATTCGCCCGTCGCCAAGCACGGAAGGATGCCACTCGTTGGTTTCATGGAAGGAGAGTGTGCGTAGCGAGTTGCCGGAGGCGTCCATACGATGGAGTGTATAGCTTGGTAAGGGTTCCCACGGATTATGACAGCGTCCGAAGCCGCCCCGGCGGGTGGACATAAAAGCGATGCCGCCGTCGGGCAGGGGACAGGGATCGAAATCGTCGTACGGTCCATCCGTGAGTTGTCGAAGGTTCGTCCCATCGGCGTTAATAGCATAGATATGGAAACATCGTCGCTCGGGCGAGTAGTAATCCGGTTTTTCCGGCGCTCTCTCGACAAAGGCAAAATAAATCGTCCGAGCATCATAGGACAGCGCCAGAGTCGTATAGTTACCGCGGGGGAGCCGGCCCTTGATGAGGTCTCGCACCTTCATCGACTTGCCGGGTTCTTCGAGTATATAAATGCCCCCGCCGGCGATGTCCTCGTAATCATAGTAATACCCAAGATACTCGTGGAGCATCTGGCAGATGAACCGGCGGCGTTTCATAAAGACGAGGGGTTTGGAGGCGATAAGCGGGTTTTTCAGTATTATCTTGCGCGTTGTCGCGCGGATTCGGCGATATAAGTCGAGTCGGGCCGGTTCATTTGAAGAATCCAGCGCGTTGACCTGGGAACGCAAATATTCGAGGGTGTTGGATTCCTCTGTTATATCCGGTTTTTCAGGTATGATAAGCAGGTTGATAAGGAGTTTCTCCAAGCTCAGGTACGCATCGCGAACGGCAGCCGGATCCTCGGGAGTTCTGTTTTTCCGGCGTTCCTGGGCCACCCAGTCGGCTTCTACACGTATGTCGATCGAAGGGCTGTTATCCGCTCCATCTGCAAACGCGGACGGGAGAATGCCTCCTAACAATACTAACAGGGTGAAATATTTATATCGGTTTATCATTGTCGTTAGGGCATTCCGGACTTTTTCTTTTCAATCGCGTGACGCAACATTGCTTCATAAAGCGTGAGCTGGATATCGAGTGTTTCCTTGATGCTCACGCGGCAAGCTCTTTCGCTGATAATCCCGTGAGGACATTCGAACGTGAACGGCGTTGCGCCGCTGACATGGTAGAGCGCGCTGGTCAGATTAAATGGCGCCGGATTTTTGCCGCCTTCGGAAGCGACGGAAAAAGGTCTTGCAGCGTGAGGTAGGCCGCGCTGCTCCAGAAGGGCGTAGCATCTCTCGGCGAGCGCGCGTACTTCTTCCTGGATTTCCGTCGTTACATAGGCGGGACGGAGCAGGGCCGGGTTGCTCGAATGGCTATGAAGCGAGACCGCCAGATCCGGCCCTTCTTCTTTGGCGACGTTCAGAATAGCCGGCGCCTCCGGTCCCATCGGGGCGAAGAATTCGTCGTGCATCGGATTGATGCCGTCGTCATTAAAGTAGCAACCCAGGAACCCGGTGTTGTCGCCTCTCATCGGGTGCTGTCGCTTGGATTCGGGCCAGCCGCAGAAGGTGTCGTCGTCCCAGGTGCCCTGACCCCAGAAACGCACGTCGTTAAGCTTCATCCCCTGCAACGATCGTGGAGCGAAGCGGGCGATACCGTCGGGATTACCCGCTGGGACAATTAGTAAACGGCATTTTTGTCCAAGTGCTCGTAGCTCGGATTGATCCCTTCCGGCCATGTCGCGCCCCGTCTCCATGACACGGATGAAATTGGCCAGTCCGGTTAACGCTTCAACTTCATGGCCATGCACCGGTCCCACGAAAAAGACGACCGGTTTTTGCCGGCCGACTTTGTCCATATAAGCAGAAGGCATACGCCCGCCGATGGCGGAATTGAAATTAGCTTTGTGTCGGGCCGGCTCGTACTGGCCAAAAGTGACGAGTTGTACGGGCCGGCCGCCGGGTGTGGTGGCGATGGTTTTGACCCGACCTTTTTTAGGATTCGACAGGCATTGTTTCAGACCCTCCCTGTCACCTACCCAGAATTCGGGAAGCTTGCGTTTGGGAATTCTTTGCAATGCTTGTTCGTAGGTCATGCTGTCATATATTTTAGCTTGAATCCCGATCTGACGCTGGACCGTGGTTGCCAGGGGGGCGTTGATATTTCTGGAGCCTCCAAAGCGTTTGATACGACCACCCAATCTGCCCGTTGAATTAAACGTCACTTCCCACTTCTTATTGCCGATCGTCAAACGAACGCCGCTGACGTTTTCTTTTTGGAGGAGCGTTATTTCACTCATCGCTTCGAGTTGTTGATCGCCGACCTGAACGACGTGGAGAAAGACGTCGTCTTTGCGCGGGGCGCCGGGCGTAACTTCGACGCGCCATTGTCCCATTAGAGCGAGGCTCTCCGGCTTCAGGCCGTCGGAAACGATGTCCCAGTTTTGACCGGCCGCCCGGAACTCTTTGCCGGGACCGCCCACGGATGTGAGAACCGCATCATCTGGGAGCAACGTGCGACAAAACATTCGGCCTTCGTTGTGATCGGCCCGGATAATCTTGTTATGGAGGGTCGGTTGATGCGCCGTATGGATTAACCAATCCTTGCGATATGAGGCGTCCGTTGAATCGATGCGGTCGAAGATTACAAAATGGTTGGGGGGCAGGAAGACAAGCTGGCGTGTCGCCAGGCTGCACTTTTCACCAAGGTCGGATTGGCCCTTGCGTTTGACAGGTCCATGCTGATAGCACGCGGTTGCGTCACCGGCAATATAAACGTAATCTTCGCTGGTCTCGAAGGCTTTCACGACGGAGCCAAGCTGTTTGTGTTGTCCCCCGTGATTTCCGGTGACGGTGCCGCCCCAATATCGTGCCGGCGGTTCGCCCGGCTGATGGATGACGACGCAATTGTGGGCGGCGGTTTGGGCGAAATAGTTCGCCAGGTGCTGGCCGTTGTCGAATTCTTTGTATCGCGTTCCGGAGTCAAGAGCCAAGAAGCCGCGATGGTAAATCACGAAATTCAGAGCGTCGAAATGGCGATGCTGCCTGAGCGTGCCGCCGCAGGCGAAGAGGCCATACGTATCGTTTTTCCCCGTGCCGGATCGCATAAAGATCTGGCCCATGTTATCGAAATGCCGTGCGAGGGGGAGATTCTCCGGGGCGAACGGTTCGGGCGAGCTTTCCATTTGGGTGAGGAGAAACGGATAGATGAACCAGCTTCTCGAATAGGATTGACGCGGGACGATCTGCTGCACGTAACGGGCCAGAGCGGCGGCTTTCGGGGACGCCCGACCGTACAGATGCCGGATGTTGGCCATGTGGGTATAAAGCTGGCTGGTGGGCAGCCGGTTGCTCGTATGCGGCGTGTCCCCGTATCCGAATTCCAGAGGCGCCGGATCGGCGGCGATCCAGTTCCAGATGATGTAGTTGGCGAGCATCGCCCCATGCGGATAGTCCGGGGCGATGTTCTCGCCCGTGCTGGACAGCCATGTATAGAAGAAGTTCTGCTCCGACCACGGATAGGCGCCGAAGACGTACCCGAGCGTGGGTGAAGCGCCGCCGCCGTCGTCACCGCAGGCTTCTTTACGGTACTCGAGCAGTTTCATATTCTCGTCATGTCCCCAGACGAGCCACTCATTAGCCAATTCCGCCTCGATGCCCGTGCCGAAAGCCGTACAACCGATGAACCAAAGCGAATTCGTCACGCCATAAAAGCCGGTGGTATAGCCGGACATATTTTCCCTGTAGATGCTGGGCTTGGCTTCGATGACGTTGTTAATCGCGCGTATGAGCCGGGACATGTACGTGCGGCGCTCGGTTGGGTTCAGATCGTTATACAGCCAGTCCCAGGCCAAGGTCGCGTGCACGCGTGACGTCGAGTACCAGTTGACCGATTTTCTCTGTTTGAAACAGGCTTCGTAGAAATCAAGGCTTGTCTCGAGGCATTTTTTGGATAGCTCCAGGTATTTTGCATCTTGAGTGACGCGGAAAACAAAAGCCGCCCATGCCGCCTCCGGACCCAGCTCTCTGGGGTCGGAGGCACTCCGACGTTCAGAGAGGAGTCTATCCACGCGTTCTTTGATGCCTGAGTACCAATCCTTTTCGGCGCCGAGGGTACGCTGTCTTACTGAAGGCCACGTCTCCGCGTTGAAAAAAAGCCGAGGATGATCATTGCGGATCTTCGCCGTCCAGTCCGGCAGCGGCGCCCCGAGTGAAGTCGTGGCAATCAATAACAGCGATGCTGTTGCAGCGATACTCCTGCATCGTAAATTCATGAGGCATTCTCCTTCTCAATACTCTGTCTGGTTTCTGCCGGTTGTCTATTTTAACAAAGTGAGTTGCACCGCGCGAACGTCCATCACTTGCTTACCTGGGACGTCCGACGCCTGAAGTGTTAATTGACCCCGGCTTTTTTCCAGCCGGAAAGTGCCTAATCTCAGCGGCTTGAAATCCTTCACATACGATTCGCTTCCCCGATCAACTTTATCGAATTCCTTACCTATCAATGGTGGATCGTGTGGTTCGGTGACTTTTGTTTGCACCCGACTCTTGCCAAAGCGAAGTTCGACGGTCGAACCGACATCCTGCTTTGGGCATGTGTAATAAATCACCGCCTCGTAAGTGCCGGCGTTTGCCACTTCGATATCCCAGGTCATTTCATCCTCGGTGCTGGTCCAGTTTGTGAAGAACGAGCAATTCGGTGCTCGGGCGCTACGTTTAGCATTGCCGTGTGGAACGCCGTCACGCGCGGGTAGGAATGTTGTAGGAAATTCGGGATAGCCGACGGTAAAGGGCCGGTCGTCTTCTGGGGATTTGGGCAGGACCTCCTCTTTCCAGCGAGCGACGGCTTTTCTGAGTTTCGCCGCGATGTCCGGTTTGTGCTTCGAGATGTCCGTGTTTTGTCCCGGATCGGTTTTCATATCATACAATTTACCCGTGTGGTCGAGCCGGTAACGTTGCGTGCGTACGCTGACCCGGCCCCTCTGATGGGAGAAGATCATTCGGTCCGACCAGCTTCCAGCCCGTCCGAGAAGAAGGGGTTTGAGGCTTTTCCCGTCGAGCGGTTTGGAGCCGACGATTGAAATGCCGGCTGCGTCCGCCAGCGTCGGGAGCAAGTCGATCGCGCCGGCGATCTGTGGAATCTGCGTTCCCGGCTTGATATGTCCGGGCCAACGAATGATAAAAGGCACGCGAACGCCGCCTTCGTCGGTCGAGCCTTTGCGTCCTTTCATGCCGCCGTTCCAGCGCCAGCTATTGGGTCCGTTGTCACTGAAATAGATCACGATCGTATTGTCGGCGACTTTCAGCTCTTTGAGCTTCTTCAAAATGCGTCCGACGTTCCAGTCGATATTCTCGCACATGGCCAGGGCACAGCGCGTCTTGTCGATCTGTTCTTTCTCCGGATCGCGGTGTCTCATGCCCAACGGGTGATTCTTGTACTGTTCCCAGAAACGGTCCGGAACCTGCATGGGGGAATGAGGTGTGTTGCACGGAAGATAGCAGAAGAAGGGTCGATTTCTATTGTTCTCGATAAATTCAAGGGCATGGTTGGTGAGGTCGTCGATGATAAAGCCTTTGCCTCGAACGATTTTGCCGTTGTGTTCGAGAATCGGATCGAAGTATTGGCCCCAGTGGCCGGAGCAGAAGCCGTAATAGTCGTCGAAACCGCGGGCGTTCGGATGGTAGGGGTATTGTGTGCCGTTGTGCCATTTCCCGAACGCCCCGGTTGCGTAGCCGGCGGCTTTGAATGTGTCGCCGATAGTCTTCTCGTCGACATTCAGACGTTCGGCCCCGGTGCTTACCCCGCGCACGCCCCCGCGCGGGTGGTACCGCCCGGTGAGAAATTCAGCGCGTGTCGGTGCGCAAACGGCGCATACGTAAAACCGGTCGAAGACGGCCCCATCCCGTGCCAATGAATCAATATTCGGCGTCTCGATGTTGGTGTTGCCGTGAAGCCGAAGGTCGCCCCAACCCTGGTCGTCCGCTAAGATGACCACAATGTTCGGCGGCTTTTCCGCTGATGCGGCTCGTCCGCGAATCGGCACCGCGACGGCAAACGCTCCGATACAAGCCTTTCTTAATAAATCTCTGCGGGTTAACTGTGCATGCTTCATAGTCGTCTCCTCTGAATTATATCATAAAGTCTCCACCATCATACGACCTGATACTCTGCCATTCAACTGGTTTTTCAGTCTTCTTGAATATCCGGTTCAGTCTGGTAATATTTCCGGCGGGGATGAAGTGAAAAATTCCCCATGATGACCGTGACACAACGAATGGACCAACAGTAGATCATCCTGTCGGATCGATTACAGCATTGGAGGTTCGTTCATTCGTTATTGTTGTGACTTTCTGTAGTACTCCATCGCTTCGGGAGTTAAATCTCTGAGGTTTTGGATTCGGGTCTCGTGGGAGGGATGGGTGCTCATAAATTCCGGGGGTGCCGATCCTTTGCTTGAGGCGGCCATGCGTTCCCAGAACACCGCGGCCTCCTCCGGATTGTAGCCGGCCATCGCCATGAATATCAGGCCCAGGTGATCCGCTTCGTTTTCATGCGTCCGGCTGAAGGGCAGCAGGATACCGTACTGCGCCCCGGCGCCGTAGGATTGCATGAATATATTTTTCGTTTGTTCGGGTTTGTTTTTCAACGCCGTCTGCAATGCCACACCGCCCATTTGCACGAGGAGCCCCTGCGTCATTCGCTCGGCCCCGTGCCTGGCAAAGGCGTGGGCGATCTCGTGGCCCATTACGACGGCCACGCCGGTCTCGTTCTGCGTGATGGGCAGGATCCCGGTATAGAAGACCACTTTACCGCCGGGCATGCACCATGCATTGACATTGGGATCGTCCACGAGGTTGAATTCCCATTTGTATCCGTCCAATTTCTCCGAGATGCCGTACTCTGCGCAGTATTGCTCGACGGCTTTTTGGATGCGGCCGCCGACGCGTTTGATCATCCGAGCCTGCTCCGTGTCGGTGACGACTTTGTGCCCGGAGAGAAATTCGCTGTAGGATTGAAAGCTCATGGAATGCATGGTGGAGGCGGGGATGATATTAAATTGCTGCCGGCCCGTGAGTTCAACCTCCGAGCAACCGCAGAGCATCGATGTGAGACCCAACAAAACGACCAATTTAAATTTCAGAGCGATTTTCATGATTTTACCCTTTCTTGTTTTGAGTTGCTCAATTACTCCATTAATTCCATACCAAGCAGTTTCAATTCTTTTCGTACCTGTCCCTGAACCTTTCGAGCAATCTCGATAGCCCCGATGGCTTCGTCTTCAGTAACATCTTTGTCCTCTCCCGGATAGCGGGTGGTGATAGCATACGGGGTCAATATTTCTGCATCCTTGAGGTTTTGTGGCCAAGTTGCGAACTTTTCGCATAATTTCAACAATCGTCGGATATTATGCGTATATGGAAAATCTTCGTTATGGTAAACCAGAAATGCCTTAAGGCATTTCTCTGCACATTGTTGAGCATGGTATGCAATAAGACGATAAGGCCTATGGGAGCCGTAACCAAGTGCATCAGAAGCCAAGCTCAGGTCTTCATTGGCTAGAGTAAGCCATTGCACGACCATCTTTATGATATCCGGATCAGGATTGGTCATAGAGGACCCTTCCTTCTAATTGGGCATATCTACCGACTGTACCCGGGATGCGACGATCTCTACGGAATTCTTCAGGTTTCAAAATGAGTATATCAAAAGCGTAGTCCAAGTCGTCTAGAGCTCTGTCCATTTCGAGCATCAGATGGCGACGCTTACCCTCAAACGAACAAATGACTAAGATATCAATATCGCTGCGTTTGTCGGCCGTGCCTCTTGCCTGTGAGCCAAAAAGGATAATTTTTTCGGGGGCAAAAGCATCGACCAATCGCTCTCTAATTTTGCTTTTGGTCTCATCACTGATCATCGCTTGGCCCATAACTTCTTTAAGGTAATTCGTACCGAAATTATACTACAAACGAATCATCATCTGCAACCGTAGAATCTGGCGGTTGCTGTTTCAAGCCAGCTATTGGTTGATTTCGTCTCTTATTTGATTCAACAGGTTTATCGCTTCAATCGGTGTGAGGTTATTGACGTCGGTTGAGGCCAGTTTCTCCAGCACGGTTTTATGCTTTTGCACGAAGAGGGTGTCTTTATCCGATTCTTTCGTTTTGTGACGGGCCAGGTGTTCGCCGGCGGCTTCTTTTTGAAATGTGCTTTCCAGCTCTTCCAGGATTTCCTTGCTGCGTTCAAGAATGGTATTCGGCAGACCTGCTAATTTGGCGACGTGGATGCCGTAGCTCTTGTCCGTTCCACCCGGCAGGATTTTGTGCAGGAAGACGACTTCGTCCATCCACTCGCGGACGGCCACGTTGCAGTTTTTCACGTTCTCAAAGAGTTCTGCTAACTCGGTTAGTTCGTGATAATGTGTGGCAAAGAGCGTGCGGCATTGTAATTGGCTGGCGATGTGTTCGGTGATCGCCCAGGCTAACGACAATCCGTCGTACGTGCTCGTGCCCCGGCCGACCTCATCGAGGATAACGAGGGACTTATCGGTGGCGTTGTTGATAATATTCGCCGTTTCGGTCATTTCGACCATAAAGGTCGATTGGCCCCGCACGAGTTCGTCGGAGGCGCCGACCCGGGTGAAGACGCGATCGACCAGACCCATTCGAGCGTCCTTGGCGGGGATGAACGAGCCGGTCTGTGCCATGAGCACGAGCAGGGCGACCTGGCGGATGTAGGTGCTTTTGCCGGACATGTTCGGCCCGGTGATGACCAGGATATCCCCTTCGCCATCCCCGAGAAGGATGTCATTGGGCACGAAATCCGAGCCGAGCATTTCCGCGAGGACCGGATGTTTCCCTTCGTGAATGCTAAATTCGATGCCGTCGGTTATTTTCGGCCGGATGTAATGCCTTCGCTTGGCCAGGTAGGCGAGAGCCATCAGGCAATCACATTGAGCGACTACCTCGGCCAGCGCCTGAAGTCGGCTGACGTACTGGGCGGACTGACGGCGGAGCTGGTCGAAAAGCTCCTGTTCCAATTCGAGGGCCTTTTCTTGTGCGTCGAGGGCTTGCGTTTCGTATTCTTTCAGCGCATCGGTGATGTACCGTTCAGCATTCTTGATGGTTTGCTTGCGAATGTAGTCGGCGGGAGCCTTGTCCGCCGAGGCGTGGTTGATCTCGATGTAATAGCCGAAAACCTTATTATAGCCGATTTTGAGATTGGGGATACCGGTTTGCTCGGCTTGTTGCTTCTGGTAATTTCTGAGCCAGCTTTGGCCGTCCCTGGAGATGGAGCGCAGTTTATCCAGCTCTTCGGAAAAGCCCGTTCTGATGACGCCGCCGTCCCGAAGATGGGAGGGCGGTTCCGGCTCGACGGCCGCTTCGAGCAGGTCGGCCAATTCGTCCATACTATCGCACCGACCGGCCAGCTCCGTTAGCAGTTCGCCGGTGAATTGCTCCAGCGCTTCACGTAGAAGCGGTACTTGCCGCAACGTCATCGCCAGTGCGACCAGATCCCGGGGGCTTGCCCGGAACGTGCTGATGCGGGCGGCGATGCGCTCGGTGTCGGCGATATTTGAAAGGAGTCGTCGCGTTTCGGTTAATCGTGCATCGGCGTCTTTGATTTCTTCGATGGCATCCTGCCTTAATTCAATCGCGGCCAGGTCGCAGAGCGGCATACACAACCAGTTCCTGAACATACGGGAACCCATGCCGGTAATCGTTGCATCCAGGCAGTCCAGCAGGGAACCTTTTTGGCTTTCAGTGCGAATCGTTCGCAATACTTCCAGGCTCCGCAGAGACGTCGGGTCGATTTGCAAAAAACTCTCGCGGCGGATCCGCTTCAAGCTCCGAATATGGCCCAGCGTCGTCTTCTGTGTTTCGTTGAGATATTCGATGATCGCCCCGGCCGGAGGAACAAGACCGTCGTCGTTGTCACTGATCCCGAAGCCTTCGAGCGTGGCGGTGCCGAAGTGCTTGAGCAGGCGTTGTCGGGCCTGGTAGGGATCGAAGTACCAGCCGGGACGTTCTGTCACAATAGCGTTCGTCAGTTGGGTGATGTTTCGTGTGAGCTTTTTCGTTTCGGCCTCGAATAGCTCCCCACGACGATCTGCGAGCAGGCATTCGGCGGGGGACAGTCGAGCCAGTTCGTCGATCAGTTTGTTTTCAGGAAGTTCCTGGATGAAGAAATGGCCGGTCGAAATATCCACCCAGCTCAGGGCCGCTCGGTTTCGCGTTCCCAGATTGATGGCGCAGAGGAAATTGTCTTCTTTAGCATTCAGCAGAATATCGTCGGTCAGCGTTCCGGGGGTGACAATCCGCACGACGTCGCGTTTGACGACGCCCTTGGCCGTCTTGGGATCTTCGACCTGCTCGCATACCGCGACCCGGTAGCCGGCCTGGAGCATCTTCTTCAAATATCCTTCGACGGCATGATAAGGCACCCCGGCCAACGGAATCGGATTCGTCCCTTTGCTCCGGCTGGTCAGGGTCAGGCCGAGGACCTTCGAGCACGTTTTAGCGTCTTCGTAGAACGTCTCATAGAAGTCGCCCATGCGAAAAAACAGAATACAGTCCGGATGTTTCTGTTTGAACCGATGAAACTGCTTCATCGCCGGTGTTAATTTTTCGTTATTTGGGGTCATAGAGGCAGATTATACACAAAGCCGGCCATTTAACAAGAAGCACCGTTTCAGCTTAATACCCTTTTCTATTTATTTTGCTGTTTCGAGAAAAGGTGCTTGTATTCACTTAAATGAATGTGTATAATTTATGAAAAGATACACATTTATGGAGCATGTCTGATGAGAACGAATGTTGTGCTTGATGACGATTCAATCAAATCAGCTCTGAAGCTTTCCGGTTTTAAGACCAAAAAGAAAGCTATCGAGGAAGGCTTAAAGTTGCTTATCCAGGCGAATCGCCAAAAAAAGATTAAGGATTTTCGCGGTAAATTAGAATGGGCGGGTAACCTAAATAAGATGAGAACGGATAAATGATATTCGTAGATTCTTCAGTATGGATTGACTATTTCAATGGACGATTAACAAGGCAAACGGAACTCTTGGATGAGTTCCTGGGGAATGAACTCATAGTGATTGGAGATATTGTCCTAACGGAAATTCTTCAGGGTTTCCAGGATGACCGAGATTTCGATCGGGCACGAAAGCTGCTTGATTCCTTCGTTTTTAGGCCAATGCTTGGAAGAGAATGTGCCATTAAAAGTGCGGAGAATTATCGCATCCTTAGAAAGAACGGGATTACGGTAAGGAAGACAATTGACGTTATGATCGCAACCTTCTGCATCGAGAATCATCTACCTTTATTGCATAGTGATAGAGACTTTCGAGCTATGGAA
>CAYZAT010000050.1:0-17301 GCA_964476475.1 uncultured Pirellulales bacterium | reverse complement strand
TTCATGCTGAACGCAATCAAATATGATTTAACAGGTAATTATGCTACAGTGTCTTCTTTATTGATTTTTGAAATCCTTATAGTCATTTCACCAGGCGTATATCATCAATGAAGACCGTTCCGGCACCTCCAACCGTTGGGCCGCCCTTGCTCCCTAAACCAATCGCAAGGCTATCTACGTCGGCCAGATCGATCCCTTGATCGACGAAGCTCTGTAACGAGATCGCCCACTGTGTCCACATCGTCATTGTCTGAGCCGCGTCGAGAGTCTCATGGGCGACTACCGCAGAGTTGCCGTCGCTGTTGGCTATCGAGACGTATGGCGGTTCGGCCGCATTGTCCGAAGCGCCCTTGAACCAGAGGGTCAAAAGACTGACTTCCTGTTCGGTCCAATCTCGTTGACCGGTCAACGTCAGCGTCCCTTCCGAATATGTAGCACCGGTTGTATTGTCATAGATAAGGGGCATGGATTGAGTGCCGCCATGGAAGGTCGTCTGCTCGGCATACGGGGGCATTAAATAACCAACCTGTGCGCCGTTATCCGGAATACCGAAGCCGTCGATCCACGTTTGCCAGATCGCTTCGTTGTTCGGATCGTCATCGGTGTAGCTCTCGAAATCATCGATCAGAAGATACGCACCCACCGTGAACGTCCAGACAGGGCCTTTGACCGCACTGCCATCAACAACGGCGTCCACACGCCAATAGTAGGTCGCATTCGCTTCGAGCAAACCGGCGTCATAACTTTCCGCTCCCAACGTCCTGGAGCCTTTGTATTCGGGGGACGTGGTATCGGCGCTGCGCACCGTTTCTTTGTCCAGGCCAAGATAGACCTCGTGCGATCCGGCGTTGTCTGCCGGCGTCCAGCTTAGGATCGTTGCCATCGCCACGTCGGCGGCGCCGTTGGCCGGTTGGGGATGCCCGACGGCGCCCGGCGTCGTGAAGGTCCAAACCTCGCCTTCATACGTCTCAACGGCGTCATACTCGTCCACCCGCCAGTAATAAACCTTCGCTAATTCGAGCGGATCGGGGCTGTAGGTTGTCGATCCGACAAGGGAACCCTCGGTCGCATTGTTCACTTCGTCGAAATCGTCGCCGAGATAGACCGTGTGGAGTACCGCCCCGAAACCCGGTGTCCAGCTCAGGCTTGCATTATTCGGGTCGTCGATCTCGGCGCCGTCCGCCGGATCGGGATCGTGAGCGGTTCGAGGAGGAATCGAGAAGCTCCAGAGGTACCCTTTGCACGGATGGTCCGGATCGGTGTCATTGACCTCGTCGATTCGCCAGTAGTAGGTTGTTCCCGGGACAAGACCGTCCGGATAAGGAAACCCGGGAAAACCGACAACGAAAAGCGTGGCGGTTTGGTTCCCTCGGAATGTCTCACTCTCGTGCGTCGCATCGTTCACAGCGTCGAAATCGTCGCCCAAATAGACATCATGGGAGACGGCGGTCTCGCCGGGCGACCAGGAAAGACTGGCCCACGTTTCTTCGTGAACAGCGCCGTTTTCGATGGAAGGGTCCTCTGCTCTAAAGAAGGTGGGCTCGATGCCCTCCCCGAGCCCCTTAATCTGGTCGAGCGTCAATGCCCGATTGTAGATATAGACGTCGTCCAGAATACCGTTGAAGAAGTGGCTGTCCTTTCGGCCTCCTATTCTCAGGGAATTGTCGTTCAACAGTCCAAAGGTGTCTAACTGCGGGAGACTCCCGGCGGGGCCCCCGTCGAGATAGAAGGCCACGAGGCCGCCTTCCACAACAGATACCACGGCGTGGTGCCATTCGTTAGCCGTAATCTCAGATATGGAATGATACTCGCTGTAGTCTGTACTTTCCGAGGTCTGGTGGAGGAATTGGATCGTGTTTTGCTTGACTCTGAATTCGTAATTGCCCGGGTAGTTATCCGGCGCTGTCCCGCTCGGCTGCTTGGTGACCATATGGTTGGGATTGGCGACTTCCGGCGTGTTCACCCATAGAGAGATGGTGAGGGCATCTTCGATGTCTAACGATGGCGCGTCTTCGATGACGACGATGTCGTCGCTATCATCGAAATTCAGGGCGCTGGTGCCCATTTTCCCTGCGACCCAGAGGGCGTTCCCCTCGACGGTACCTTCATTGCCCTGGCCTGAAGAGTCCGCCGCATTTGTACCGGCGTTCTCGTCAAACGTCCAATGTCCAACCAGATGTGCATCGGCTGTTCTTGTCAGGCCAAAACCCAACCCAATAACGAAAGGGACAAAATACATCAACGTCCTACACATAATGATCCTCCTCTAAAAAAGGTCACCATTCACGGGTGATTTGCATATGCCGGGCCACACACCCAACATCAAATACCCAATATTCAGTTATATTTAGCGTTTCTATCTATATATCGGAGCAATCCAGTTATGGGCGTAATTGTTATGCGTCATGTAAACAGATTCGGTCGCACTGAATTTGTCCACGTGACCATCGAGATATCCGGCGTTTAATTTCAGGCTGTTCATATTTTTGGGCAGAATGCTGGAGAAGTCTGCTTTAAGGCCATAATACGGTCCGGCCCGGAGCCCCCTTCTAAAGGGATGGCAGCTATAATAGCTATAATGTGCATCGGCAGGATTCGGGTACCAGGAGACTTCCGGATTGCTTTCCAGGTACATCAATGTGTCTTGAATGACCAGGGTATTCTTGTCCGCCATCGTATTGGGCGCGTCAAAAGGTCTTGTGCCTCCGCTTGCCGGCGGATTATATCCGTCGAAACTCCAGAGGAGGGAATAAGTACAGGGCAGAAAGGCATAACGCCCGCTTAGATAAAACTCCCCATACGTCCCGGCGGGCGTGCCATAGGGAGGCCACACGTCATTATCTTTAATGCCCGACAAGGGGCAATTAAAGACTTTTCCTTCCTTTAAAATAGTGCCTAAATACTTACCTACGTAATGATAACGGTCTTCGACGGATGCCATTTCCGCGTCTGTAAGCGGTCTGGTAATAGACCAGTAGTCCTGCATCCAATTCAAATCATTGGGTCGATGCCATCCCGAACTACTCACTTTGGCGGAGCTGGGCGGCAACCTGGACTCATTGTTTTGGGCATAGGCCGCAAGGGCCATAATGACCTGTCTTTGGTTACTGGCACAAGAGATCATGCGTGCGGCTTCTCTGCCTTTTTTCAAGACCGGTATCAATATGGCCATCAGCAATGCAATGATGGCGATCACGACGAGCAATTCAATGAGTGTAAAGCCGGCTGACCGACCTCTTGTTGATCTGTACGAAATACGACTTCGTTTCATACTTCTTTGTCCTTTGCCGGATCGAGGAACGTAAACCGTCACCGCCCCTGAGCTCAATCGTGTACAGCGCTCGGTCACGAGGTTAACTTCAGCCTTGAATTTCTCAAATGAAGCTTCTGCGTCCGTCCTGATTTTCTCTTTTCGGTTTTGGTTTTTGGGGTTATGGCTCCGGTCGATACAGCCGGATGTCATCGATGTATATCGTACCAGATCCACCGGCCCCTGTCATCCCGGACGTTGTGCCCAGGCCGATGGCGATCTTATCCACGTTGGTCAAATCGATTCCCTGGTCGGCGAATGCCTGGAGTGCGATGCGCCACTGACGCCAGGTGCCGGCGGTCGCCGCGCTGGGATCGTCGTGGGCTGCGATTCCAGGGGAACCGGTGCTGTTGGCGATGGCCGCATATAACGGTTCGGGCGCATTGGATGAACTACCCCGGAACCAGAGCGATAGTTCTTCAACGCCTGCCGTCGTCCAGTCATGCAGCGCCGTGAGCGTCATCGACGCTTCCGAATTTGTGACGCCGGCTTCGTTGACGTACAGGAGCGGCATGGATTGAGAGCCGCTATGGACAATCGCCTGCTCGGCATAGGGCGGCATTAAGTAGCCGACCTGCGCGCCGTTGTCGGGGACGCCGAATCCGTCGATCCACGTTTGCCAGATCGCTTCGTTGTTCGGATCGTCATCGGTATAACTCTCGAAATCATCAACCAGAAGATAAGCCCCCACCGTGAACGTCCAGACAGGGCTTTTGACCGCGCTGCCATTCACAACGGCATCCACGCGCCAATAGTAGGTCGTATTTGCTTCGAGCAGTCCGGCGTCATAACTTTCCTCTCCCAGCGCCTTGGAGCCTTTGTATTCGGGCGAGGTCGTATCGGCGCTTCGCACGGTTTCCTTGTCCGGGCCGAGATAGACCTCATGCGAGGAGGCGTTCGTCGCCGGCGTCCAGCTTAATATCGTTGCCATAGAGGCATCGTCGGCGCCGTTAGACGGTTGTGGATTAGCGACCGCGCCGGGCGTCGAAAAGGCCCAGACGTCGCCCTTATGGGTACTGACGCCGTCGAATTCATCCACCCGCCAGTAGTAAACCTTCTCCGCTTCGAGCGGGCCGGGATCGTAGCTCGCCGATCCTACGGGAATACCCACCGCGGCATTTGCAACGGTGTCAAAATCGTCGCCGAAGTACATCGTATGCAATATCGCTCCGTAGCCCGGTGTCCAGCTTAAGCTCACGGTCGTATCCGCAATTCCGTCTCCGTCGGCCGGATTGGGATGATAAGCAGTCTTGGGCGGAATCGAAAAGCTCCAGATCGGCCCTTTCCACGGACTGTTCGGATCGGCGTCGTTGACCTCGTCGATCCGCCAATAGTAGGTCGTGCCCGGCGTCAGACCGTCGGGATAAGCAAAACCCGGAAAACCGGCTACGTAAAACGTTGCCGTTTGGTTGCCTCGAAAGATATCGGAATCGCGCGTGGCTTCATCGACGCCTTCGAATGTATCGCCCATATATACGTCGTGCGAGACCACCAATTCGCCCGGCGCCCAGGACAGCGTGACCCATGTGGCTTCGTGCAAGGCGCCGTCGGCCGGATCGGGACCCAGCGCGTAGGGCCACGGTTTGCTTTCCATGGCGCTGAGAACCTCGACTTCCGATAGGGCATGATCGTAAATACGCACGTCGTCGATCAAGCCGTTAAGCGGCGTCGTCCCCCTGGCGCCGAGCGTGATAATAAAATCCGCGGCGTCGGCGCTATGCTGGTTAATGTTGATCGAGTCGGTTTCATACCCTTTGCTCAGATCGCCGTCGATATAGACCTTCATGGTGTCATTGGTTCCGTCCGTTTCGAATGCAATGGGTACGGCTACATGATGCCACTCGTCATCGTTGACCGTGCCGCTGGAGTTGATCGCCGTCAGGTCCCCAACGCTGTGAGCACGGATCATGATCACGCCGGAGATCTCGATGTTGATGGACCGGTTGCCTCGCACGTGGGCCGCACCGGCGGGCCCCAGGCACATGACGGTGTTGAGGGCCCCCCCGCCCGCCGTCTTGAACCAAACCGCCCAGGTGACTTCACCCTCAGAGCCGGCGAAACCCTCGCCCGGACTGGTCCCGGGTATCTCGACGCGATCGTCCACCCCGCCGAATTGCAGCGCGCCGCGGATCTTTCCATCCACCCACTGCGGGTCTCCGAACAGGGTGCCGGGATGATTGTAGCCCGATGCGTCGGCGGCGTTGCCGTCGAGTTTCCACCAGCCGACGAGTTCCGCTTTCGTCGCGTCAGTCAGGATCATACTGAGAAGACAAACAAAGATCGATAGGCCAATGAGTTTCTTACACATAATAATCCTCCTTATAAAAAGCTTCGTGGGGACAGGCCCCTGTGCCTGTCCGTTTTCTATCGTCGTATTCGGACGGCCACGGGGGCCCGTCCCTACGATTTCTTCATTTTGCATTTTGATTTTTACATTTCCCGCTATATCATGGGCCTGCTCCGCCCGTTTTTCTTATACTCGGTTAAACGAGCTTTGAGTCGCTCCGCAATATGTTGATGCTCTGGATGATTATACAGATTGTTCTGTTCTCCCGGATCGGCCTGCATATCATAGAGCTGGCCCGGCCGGCCATCCCCTTTACCCGACCACCCGCCCGATCCGGCGCCGTCGATGAGCTTCCACTGGCCGCTTCGTATGGCGAACAATCCGTTGATCGAGTGGTGCACGACCGCTTTGCGTCTCGGCTCTTTCCGTACCTCACCCAACAAATATGGCAGGAGGCTAAAGCTGTCTTCACCGGCGTCCATGGGCAGTTTTTCTCCCAGGATGTCGGAGGCTGTGGCCAGAAAGTCAGTCAGGCAGATTGTCTCATCGCTCGTCGTACCGGGCTTGATCCGGCCCGGCCACCGGGCGATGAACGCCACGCGATGGCCGCCTTCCCATATATCGGCCTTAATCCCACGGTAGATATAGCTCGGGTTGTGGCCGTACTTGCGTACCGAGTTGGTTGGCCCGCTCATGTTCGTCCCGTCGCGTCCCGGCGAGCCGTTATCACTGGTGAAGATCAGCAGCGTGTTATCGGCTTGGTGCGTCTGCTCCAGCGCCGTGATAATTTGCCCGACGGTCCAGTCCACCTGCTGGACATAGTCCCCATAGGCGCCGGCTTTGCTCGTTCCCTTAAATTGCTTAGTGGGCGCAATGGGGGTATGCGGCGCCGTCAGCGGAAAATATAGAAAGAAGGGACTTGCGGCCTTTTTGGCAAAGGGTTTAACCTTCGGTTGCGCTTTGATATAGTCGGCGGCCTTTTGCGTCAGCGTGGGCATGACACGATCCAATTGCCAGCCTTCAATCATCGGACCCGGCGTTCCGAACATGTCACCCGGTTTTTGCTCTGTGGGGATGCCGACGGTTCGGTCGTTCTCGATAAAGCAATAAGGCGGGAAGTTTGGAACGTCGTCGCCGAAGTAATAATCGAATCCTCGCGTTGTAGGACCGTTAGCGATAGGACGGGTAAAATCGACTTTTCTTCCGAATGCATTACGGTCTTTTGTCTCCCACTGTCCGAGAGCGATCTTGTCGTTAATATTTGATCCGTCGGCGGTGGGCCAGTCCCAACCCAAATGCCACTTGCCGATGCACGCCGTGCTGTAGCCGTGTTTTTTCAGCAATGCACCGACGGTGAGCCTGTCCGGCTCAATGAGCGGCGCATCCCAGGCCCACAGGACGCTCTTTTTCAAACGGGAACGCCAGCAATAACGCCCGGTCAAAATGCCGTATCGGGTGGGTGTGCAGACGGCCGAGCCGGAGTGGGCATCGGTGAAGACCATCCCGTCGGACGCCAGCTTATCCAAGTGGGGTGTGGATATTTTGGAATCGGTATTTAGGCACGATAGATCGCCGTAGCCGAGGTCGTCCGCCAGAATGAAGATGATATTGGGCGGCTTCCCGTTTTCTCGAAGCCGCACGTTATTATTGCCCGAAGCTGAGGCGGTCCAGCCCGGAAAGCGAGATAGCGCCGCCGAACTCGCGGCGAATATAAAATGCTTCAGAAAGTTACGTCGATCCATAATCAAAATTCACCTTTCCAGTACAAGTGAAATGTTGGATTCGGGATAGTGAAGCTAATAGTCTTGATGGGGATCATACTTTGTGAGCTTGTCAAAGAATTTCTTCCAGACAAAATCCTGGCGGCTGTGATCCACGTGATAGGTTGCACCGCCTCCGAATTCCTGGACCTCCTTTTCCAGATCCTTGACGTATTCACTGTGGCCGTCCGTGTAGGCCACATTGTACCCGTCTTTGTGGTGATACTGGAGGCCGCGACTCGGATCGGAAAAGACGTCCGCCATGAACGCCATGCCGCCGGAGTCCTGGACGGAATTCACCGCCCGCCATTTCTTTTCATCCCATAGGGACCGGTAATGATAGGTCGTCTGCACCCAGGCTTGATTGGGACCCAGGTCTTCGGGAACATGTCCGCCGCTTGGCCATCCACCGCCCCTGTTTGAGTCGTTCGGGGGGAGTTTCCCGAATTGGAGCGTCGGATTGTTGTTGCCGGGGCAGTAGAACAACTCCGGCTCGGTTATCAGTTGATGATAGAAAAACAGGCCGTGAGCCATGAAACCCTTCGTCTCGGGATCGTTTTGACGGCCCTGGACCCAAACGGCGTAGCTGCCCGACCCCGGGGAGACTTCCATGTGACAATACGGAAACTGGCCCTCATTATCGTTGCTATAAAGAACGCCGGCATACCCACAGGACTTCAGATGGGCCGCACAGGCTGTCCGTCGAGCCTGATGTCGCGCCTTTTGCAGAGAGGGCATCAGGATCGCCAGCAGTAAAGCGATAATGGCAATCACGACCAGAAGCTCTATGAGCGTAAAGGCTCTTGGTTTAAGCATACCAGGACTCCTTGTCTTATGGGAGGGCAAGTGACTCCGTCAAGGTTTATGATAACCTGGCGCGTTTTGTCCTTATCTGTCGTTATCTTGTTTTCCAGGTGTTCTTTCTACTGGTAAAGTCGGATATCGTCAATATATATCGTGCCTGATCCACCGACTCCTGTCATCCCGGACATTGTGCCGAGGCCGACGGCTATCTTATCCACGTTTCTCAGATTGATGCCCTGGTTAGAGAATTCCTGCAAGGGGACGCGCCATTCGGTCCAGACGTCGAGTGTCGCCGCCGCTGGGTTGTTATTGGCAACTATGGCGGGTGAACCACTGGCGTTGGAGACCGCTACATACAGCGGCTCCGCCGAATTCGCCGGATCGCCCTGGAACCATAAAGATAAATTCACCGGGTTGTGGCGCGTCCAGTCGCGCGGGCTGGTCAATGTCAGCGCCGCTTCGGAATTGGTCACGCTGAGCGTATTCGTGTACAGCAACGGAAGGGACTGGTTGCCGCCGTGGACGATGGCTCGTTCGGCATACGGAGGCATCAAATATCCTGCCTGTGCGCCGTTTCCGGCCACGCCGAAACCGTCGATCCAATGTTGCCAGATCGCTTCGCCGTCTGTGTCATTATCCGTGTAGCTCTCGAAGTCATCCACGAGAATGAAGTCGGCGACGGTAAAGGTCCAGACGGAACCCTGGGTGATCGATCCATCGGTATTCATCTCGTCGATCCGCCAGTAGTACGGTCCGCCGCCCCATTCGACGCCTTCGGAGGGCGTATAGGTCGTGACATTCTGGCGCCCTCGATAAATACCGGTCGTGTCGGAGGGGTCGGCATTATCTACGGCGTTTCTGTCCATACCGAAATACACATCGTGCTGGGAGGCGTTATCGCCGGGCGACCAGCTCAGAGGCAGGACCGAATCGATGTCGGGTGTCGAACCGTTGGTCGGATTCGGATTCCAGGCGACTAACGGATCACCTCGCATCACCACAGTGATTTCCTCCTGCGTCAGCGCCCTGTCGTAGATGCGGAAATCATCCATATCTCCCAAGAAGGCGTTAATAAAGTCCCTCTCCCCATCAAAGGCGGTGGCCAGAGAATCGGCGCCGAGGAAGCCGTAGCGAACCTGGCCGCTCCCGAAGGTGGCGCCGCCAACCATCGTCGAGTCTTGCCGGCCATCGATATAGATGCTCATTCGGCCTCTGTCAAACACGCAGCAGACGTGATGCCAGAATCCGTTGTCCACGCGTGTCACGCTCGCGTGCTCTATCTGTCCTGTGCTGGTCATGATGTCCCAATCGATCAGGCCCAGACCCGCACTGTAGCTGTCGATCCCGACGCGCCAGTATTGATCGCGGCCAAACCCGGCAATGATGTGCTCGCCCGGATTCGTTGTGCGCATCCAAACACTCACCGTTAATTCCGTGTAATCATCGCTGTTGTAATGGAGGTTTCGAATGGCCACGTACCCGTTGAGTCCGAAGTTTAAAGCGGCTTCACCGATGGGACCCGGAACAACCCAGTGGGCCGTTCCTTTCAAGATTCCATGACTGTCGTGACCCGACCAGTCCACGGCGGTCGATCCCGATATCTCGTCCAGCTTGAACCACGCCAGAAGATTCGGATCGGTTACCTCAATGGCGGGTAATGTTGTGAAACTCCATACATCGCCTCTTTGCGTTACGGCGCCGTCGAATTCATCGACTCGCCAGTAATATGTTTTATTCGCCTCAAGCGGACCCGGATCGTACGTCGTGTTTATCTGAGACGCAGCTCCAGCGGCGTTGCTCACCTGGTCGTAATCATCGCCGAAATAAACACTGTGCAATTTCGTATTCATCCCGGCCTTCCAGCTCAGCGTGATGCTCGGATCCACAAATTCGGCGCCGTCAGCGGGATTGGGATCGTAGGCGATTCGGGGCGGAACGGTAAAACGCCAGGTGTCGCCTTTCCACGGACTGTCCGGGTCCGCGTCATTGACTTCGTCAATTCGCCAATAGTACGTCGTGCCCGGAACGAGACCCTCCGGAAAAGCAAACCCGGGGAAGCCGGCGACGTAAAAATTAGTTGGCTGGTTTCCTCTGAATACATCGGAGTCTCGTGTGGCATCGTTCACATCGTCGAAAACATCACCTATATAAACATCGTGCGAAACGGCGAAGGCTCCGGCATTCCAATTGAGATTAACCCAGACGTCTTCATGTAAGGCACCGTCCATTGGGACCGGGCCGGTGGCCAACGGATTCGTCCCGGCCGCCGAGGTTTCCATGACGTCGTGAATGTCGTCCTGGCTCAGGAGGCGGCTGTAGATGCGCACTTCATCGAGCACACCGATGAATTGCCGATCCCCCCTGGGGCCGCTGCGGGCGATATTGAAATCGATGCCCTCGGCCGTAATGAACGGATTGTCTCCGTTTCCGATCTGGAAGACATCGAGCGGTTCGCCGTCGAGATAGAACAGGACATCGTTCATCACGCCCTCTTCCGGCAGAACGGCGGCCCCGTGGTGCCACTCCCCGTCATGGATTTCGGCGTCGCCGCGGTTGTTTCCGTTGCCGTGCTCGATGCGGAGCCGGCCGTCATGGAGGCGAAATTCGACTTTCAAGCCGCCGCCTTCGGTTCCCCAACTGACAATGTCCAGGTCCCCGGCGGCGGTTGTCTTGATCCAGGCGGCGAGTGTCCATGGCGGACTCAGAATGCCCTTGTAGCCTTCCATGATGATATAATCATCGCCGTCGAAATCCAGGGCCCCGCCGAACACGCCGTCAGCGACGAACTGCGGATCTCCGATAATGGTTCCATGCCGGTCGTTTCCGGAGAAGTCTTGTGCATCGTTATCCAGAGGCCAGTACCCCTCTAAACCGGTTATAGCGTCGCCCATAGCGGTTCCGGTTGTCAGAATCAGCGCAGCGATAACGGCCAGGCAAAGTCTCTTCTTCCACATAATAATCCTCCTTCACAAGTAGAGCGTTTGAGATGACACGACCCATGACACTCTGCACATTTGCCGTGTTTCATCCACGGTTGTCAAACAACAACAAGAAACGACAATTTACAGAATTTCTATACTATTTTTATACCAATTCTGATAGCCTGCCGTCAAGGAAAATCCCCGGATGATACCGACCCGTCATTGTCGATAGAAGCAGGATCTATCTGCCCGCAATCAAGCGTTGATCGCCTGAAGGGATCGGCCCCGCTCAAAAACTTTGAGATTCAGGTCCACCGTATTGCTTTTGACCAGGGAACGAATGCTGTCTTCCCAGAGGGCCTTCTCGAAATCCAGATAACGAGAAAGGACGCCCAGCAGCATGATATTCAAGGCCTTTTTGAACCCGATCGTTTTGAGGTCGTCCTGAGTGTTGACGATGGCGTGACGGGCGATGTGATGTCGAATCCAGCCCTCCAGGTCCGGGGGATAGGTGGCCTGACCGCATCGGACCGGGGCTGGATCGATACGACCGCGGTCAACGATAAGCACGCCGTCCGGGGAAAGATATTCCAGCTTACGCACGCCCTCGAGCAACTCGAACGCAACAATATAATGGGCGGTTCCTCGTTGGATCAGGGGCGAATGGACCTTTCGGCCGAAACGGACGTGGCAATCCACGCTGCCTCCTCGCTGGGCCATGCCGTGAATTTCGGATTCCTTCACGTCATAAGCACTTCGTAAGGCCACGTCCATGAGGATCTTCGCGGCCAGAAGAATGCCCTGGCCTCCGACGCCCGTGAAAATAATATTGGTCATGTGTTTCCCTATTTTTTCAGAATACATTTTCGTCTGGCGATGATGACCGAGGGGGCCCGTACGTCGATCTCCCGCTCGATTGTCCGGCGCAACGCCGTGGTGTCTTTGGGATCCAGCGTCACGGTGCGTGTCACGCCGATCGCGCGGGCGAGCTGCTCGAGATCCAGTTCCGGCGCCGGTTCTCCCTTTAGTGTTTTGCCCGACGAGGGATTCTCCTGGTGGCCCGTCATGGCGGTGGTCCGGTTATCCAGCACAATGACGGTTCCGGTGCCCTGGTTATAGACCATGTCAATCAAAGGAGTCACGCCGGAATGAATAAAGGTCGAATCCCCGATCACGGCGACGGACCGCCTGGCTTGTTCCTTCCCGCGGGCTTTTTCAATGCCCACAAGCATACCGATGCTCGCGCCCATACAGGTCTGCGTGTGCATGGCATGCAAGGGTTCCAGGGCGGCCAAGGTATAGCACCCGATGTCCCCCACGACGGTCAGATCCAAATCCCGGAGAATCTCAAAAACGTAGCGATGCGGACAATGGTTGCACAATTGAGGGGGGCGCGCCGGAAGAGCACGGGGATAAGCGGCAACCCGGGGTTGGGACCGGTTGTTGAGGGCTTGATCCACGATATCCGGTGTTAACTCTCCGATGATCGGCAGGCGGGCTTTTCCGGTCGCCGTCAGGCCCATCGCCTTGACGTGGTTTTCGATGAAGGGATCGAGTTCCTCCACAACCCAGAGTTCTTTCACGGCTTCGGCGAATTCACGTATTACAGTGTCGGGCAGGGGCCAGACCATCCCGATTTTCAGAATGGAATCTTCCGGACAGACCTCCCGGACGTAATGATAGGCCACGCCGTCGCAAAGGATGCCGCGGGTTCGGTCGCCCCATTCGATTCGGTTGAGATCCGAGGTGTTGGAGAAATCCCTCAACACGTCGAGCTGGGATTCCACCCGCGGATGGCGCAAGCGTGCGTGCATGGGAATCATGACGTATTTTTGCGGATCGCGTACAAACGGCTTTAAGGGCATTTTCTGCGGCGTGTGCGGGCCAACAACGCCTCGGCTGTGCGCAATACGTGTGGTGATCCGCACAATGACCGGGCGATCGTATCGCTCCGAGAGGTCGAAGGCCGTGCGGGTCATCGACCGGGCCTCTTCGGGATCGGACGGTTCCAGCATCGGGACCTTGGCCGCACGGGCGTAGTGACGGTTATCCTGCTCGTTCTGCGAGCTCCAGGGACCGGGATCGTCGGCGTTGATAATGACGAGTCCGCCGTTGATGCCCGTATAGGAGAATGTAAACAAGGGATCGGCGGCGACGTTCAGTCCCACGTGTTTCATCACCGCCATCGATCGCGCCCCGGCCAGCGCGCCGCCCATCGCCACCTCCAGGGCTACCTTCTCATTCGGGGACCACTGGGCTTGAATCTCCGGGGCCGTCGCGGCCACGGTCTCCAGAATCTCCGTACTGGGAGTTCCCGGATACCCGGCGGCCACACGGCAATCGGCTTCAATCGCCCCGCGTGCAACGGCCTCGTTGCCCATCAAAATCTCTTCGTTCACCTCTTAACCTTTCAATATTTCTTCGCGCGTCAAGGTGCGATATCCTTCCGCAGCCAGGGCGGCACGCGCCTGGACCGGATCCTCGAAACGGAAAATCATCATCGCCAGATCATCCCGTTTTTCATTAGACGCGTACATGTATTCAATGTTCAGCCCACGCCGGGAAAAACTGCGCAAGGCGCGGTACAGGGCGCCGGGCCGGTCTTCCAGGCCGATGACCAGCACCTCGGTCTGCGAGCAGGTGAAATGGTGGTCGCGCAGGGCCTTCACGGCTCGATCCGTGTCGTTGACCAGCATGCGCAACACGCCGAAATCGGAGGTCTCGGCAATGGTCAGCGTAAGAATGTTAACGTTCTCATCGGTTAGAATCTCGAGGATTCGTTCGAGGTGTCCCGGCTTGTTTTCCAGGAACACCGAAAGTTGTGTGACTTCCATAAATAAGGTCCCCTATCGATTCCTTCGTTTATCAATGACCCGCTCGGCCTTGCCGACGCTGCGCGCAATCGTCTGCGGTTCGACCAGGGTGATCTTGGCGGAGATCGACAACATGCTTTTGATGCGGTTGTGTATCTTTTGGCTCAGGGCTTGAAGGACCTTGAGTTCGTCCGAGAAGACCTTATCGTTGATCTCCACCAGAATTTCAATGCTGTCCAGGGCTTCCCGGCGATCCAGAATAATTTGATAATGAGGCTCCGTACCCTCGATTTCCATGAGAACCGCCTCGATCTGGGAAGGATAAACATTCGATCCGCGGACGATCATCATGTCATCACTGCGCCCGAAGACCTTGTCCATCTTGATCGAGGTCCGCCCGCAGGGGCAGGACTCGGAGTATAAGCGGGTCATATCGCGGGAACGATAGCGAATCACCGGACACGCTTCCTTGGTGAGAGAGGTATAGACGATCTCGCCCGGCTCGCCTTCCGGTAATACGGTTCCCGTCTCCGGATCCACGATCTCCGCATAAAAGTGATCTTCCTGCACGTGTAACCCGGATTTTGCCGAGCATTCGGCCGCGACGCCCGGGCCAATCACCTCACTGAGGCCGTAAATGTCGTAGGCGGAGATACTCAAGCGTTTTTCAATCTCCGCGCGCATTTGTGCGGACCACGGTTCTGCGCCCAAAACGCCGATACGCAGTTGGGTTTGGGTCAGATCGAATGTTGGTTGTTGCCGGGTCATATGATCGGCGATATTCAAGGCGTAAGACGGCGTGCAGGCCAATACGGAGGTTCCCAGATCTTTGATGAGAACCAATTGGCGGTTCGTATTGCCCCCGGAGATCGGAACGGCCAGAGCGCCGAGTTTCTCAACGCCGTAGTGCAGCCCGAGCCCACCCGTAAAGAGGCCATATCCGTAAGCGATCTGAACGATATCCGATTCCGTCACACCGTAGCTCGCCAGGGCGCGGGCGACGACCTCTGAAAAGGTCTCGATGTCTTTTCGCGTGTAGCCGGCCAACGTGGCATTGCCCGTGGTGCCGGAAGAACAGTGGATGCGCACGACCTGATCGAGACCGACCGCGAAAAGCTGATAAGGATAGGCCTCACGCATATCCTGTTTGGTTAAAAACGGTACGTTTTGCAGGTCGGCCAGGTCCCGGAGGTAACGCGGATGAAAACCTGCTTGATCGAAGCTCTTCCGGTAAAACGGTACATTGTCGTAGGCGTGACGCAGCGACCAGCGCAGTCTTTCCAACTGCATTGCCCGCCGCTCCTGCGGGGCCATGGCTTCATATCGGGGATTAAACATGGTTACGGATCCTGCAAAGTTGCCTATTGCGATTGGTGACTGATAGGTCGTATTCTGATGCGTGCTCCGGCGTTTTAACGTCGTCCCGGATTTCGTTCCGTCAGGAAGTGTAAATCGAAATGAGTGTTGATGACGTATAATCCATTCATTGAAAAGATGTTCCGAAATATCATAAGCTTACAACCATTTGGTTCTACAGGGGACTCACTGAGAACAATAACCGATCTTTCTATCAAGAAACCAGAGTATAACATGGAAAGGCAGGTCCTTTCAAGGACGAATATGTAGGTTTCACATTTTGCGCAGTTGCGAAATAGAACGGGGCCTGCCCCTCCCACAATGCATCGGCATCGGGGCCCAACAAATACCCGTTCAATGTGTTGGCGGATAAATGCGCTGCGTGCAATCCCTTCTCAGGGCCGATACAGCCGGATATCGTCGATGTATAATGTTCCTGTACCGCCGGGCGCCGCGGTGTTGCCCGTCGTGCCCAGGCCGATTGCGAGCTGGTCCACGTTGCCCAGGTCGATGCCCTGATCGGCGAAGGTTTGTAGCGGAACAATCCATCGCCTCCATGTGTTGACCGTAGCTGCACTCGGATCATCATGGACTGCGATCGCCGGCGCCCCGGCGCTGTTGGCGACGGAGACATAGAGGGGCTCGGCTGCATTGCTCAGACTGCCCCGGAACCAGAGCGACCATTCCGCAACATCCGCCTGTGTCCAATCCGTCAGCGCTGTCAGCGTCCTTGATGCTTCTGAATTCGTTACGCCGTTTTCGTTGGCATAGAGAAGCGGCATAGACTGTGAGCCATTGTGAACGATCGTTTGCTCGGCATACGGGGGGAGTAAATAGCCCACCTGGGCACCGTTATCGGCAATGCCGAATCCGTCGATCCAGCTTTGCCAGATAGCCTGACCGGCCACGTCGTCGTCGGTATAGCCCTCGAAATCTTCGACGAGCAGGAATCGCCCCGTGGTAAAGCTCCAAAGGGGGCCTTTCGACACGTTGGGCTGGCTATCCATTTCATCCACGCGCCAATAGTAGGTCGTCTGCGGCTCAAGCACTCCGGGATCGTAATTTTCTTCACCGAGCGTCATGGCGCCTTTGTCCTCAGGCGAACCGATACCGGCGTTGCGGACGGTCTCTTTATCCGTACCGAAGTAAAGCTGGTGCGACGCGGCCGAATCGGCCGGCGACCAGCTTAACGTCACGTTCATCTGCACATCCGCTGCTCCGTATGCAGGCTGGGGATGACCCACCGTCCCGGGCGTCGTAAAGCTCCAGACGTCGCCTTTATAGGTCGCGACGGCGTCAAATTCATCGACGCGCCAGTAATACACTTTTTCCCGTTCGAGCGGTCCGGGTTCATAGGTTGTCAGACCTATTGGGGCACCTTGGACGGCATTATTCACGTCGTCGAAGTTGTCGCCGAAATACACGGTATGAAGCTTGGAGCCGAAGCCCGCCGTCCAGTTTAGCCTCACATCGTCCGGGCCGACGAACTCGGCGCCGTCCGCCGGATCGGGATGATAAGCCGTCTTGGGCGGAATCGAGAAACTCCAGACGGGACCCTTCCAGGGGCTGTTGGGGTCGGCGTCGTTGACTTCGTCTATTCGCCAGTAGTACGTCGTGCCCGGCACGAGACCGTCCGGATAGGCAAAGCCCGGAAAGCCGGCCACGTAGAATGTGGTTAGCTGGTTGCCTCGAAATACATCGGAGGCCAAAGTGGCGTTCGTGACCTCATCGTAGTTGTCACCCAGATACACATCGTGTGATACGGCGTAATCGCCCGCCGACCAGCCCAGGGTGACCCACGTGGCTTCGTGAAGGGCGCCGTCCTGGGGATCGGGGCCCAGGGCATAGGGATAGCCCTGGCCTTTGATGATGACCTTGATCTCGTCTTCGGGCAACACGAGGTCGTGGATCTGCACGTCATCGAGGAGTCCCATGAAGGAATCATCACCCCAGGACGCGGGCCATCCGACCCAGAGTCCGATGCCCATGTTGTTTTGTACATTGGGTACGGCCGCATCGTCTCTTTGGCCGACGGTCTCGCCGTTCAAAA
>CAYZAT010000049.1:0-17348 GCA_964476475.1 uncultured Pirellulales bacterium | reverse complement strand
TAAAAGAAAGTCTCTCGCCGGCCGAGGACAACAGAATGGCTCGGAATCTCAACCACGATGGCCGTTCTGTATGACGGGGGTCACGACGAAGCGGCTTTTATCGAGATCGGGAACGATATGAACGGATTCGATGAAGCTCTCCGGCCGGGCTTCCAGCCAAACGGTTTGCCAGATCCCCGTCGTGCGGGTGTACACGCAACCGTAGGATTCGAGCCGCAGGCTTTGCTTGCCGGCAGGTTGAACATCGGAACGCACGTCGTCGAGCGCGCAGACCACCAGGTCGTTCTCCCCGTCCTTGAGCGCTTCGGTGATTTCAAAACAGAACGACGAAGAGCCGCCATAGTGGCGCCCGACACTCGTGCCGTTCAGCCAGGCGCGGCAATCGTAATCGACGGCGCCGAAATGTAGAAAGACTCTCTTCCCATTCCATTTGTTCGGTATTGTGAATGTACGATGATACCAGACGGCGGGAATGAAACCCGTGTATTGGATGCCTGAAAGCTTGCTTTCCGGGCAGAAAGGAACGATGATTTTCTTATCGAAGCCCGACGGATCCCTGGCCCAGCCTTCATCGACGCCGACGACGTCGAAATCGAACGCGAAGTTCCATTCACCATTCAAATTTAACCAGGTATCCCGCTGAAACTGCGGTTTTGGATGTTCGGGCCGGGGAATTGCGCCCGTCGTGCCGGCGGCTGTAAAAAGAAGCATTAAAATCGATACATATCGAAAGGCTACGAACAGCCTGCCGGGTTTCCTGTGTCTTGTCATAACCGGTTCCTTTCATGAACGGTTCCAGATTTGCGCAGAATACTACCACTTCGAGTTGAAATAATCAACCATCGACCCCCAAACTTCGGTCTCACGCTTCCAAGCGGACCTCGATCGCTTCCGTCGTTTTCTTATCGAGGCGGAACGTGCCTTTGAGCCTCTCGTCGCCGAGCCGGACGCGAACCTCGTAATCTCCGAGGAAACCACGGAAACGCGTCGTGCCTAAAGGCCCAATGGTCCCGCCGGCGGTCGTCCACCATCGGCTCTTGATGAGTTGTTTGAGTGCGTGATAAGCCGGTTTCGGCGTCATATCGTCACGCACCAGGCCCGCCGGCGCTCGTTGCCAGGCGTTTTGGTCGGTGAAGTCCCACCAGGTAATGGCCTCCACCGACGGATGGGAGAACAGAATACGATAGAATTCGGTGACTTGTTTGGCTTGGCTTTTCTCCCCTTCGGAGGTGCTCACCCAGCGGAAATCGGGATCGTTTCGCTTTTTTCGAAGCTCCCAGCCCTGCTGCCCGGAGACAACGGTGGTTTCCGTGAAATGCAGGGGCTTGCCGAAGCGGGCAAAACGTTCGCACGTTTGCCACGTCTTCTGGGCCGACCAATAGCCGCTGTGCATGTGCGATTGAATACCGATGACGTCATAAAGCGGCCACCCGTTATCATCGATGAGCCTGGAGATGACCTTGTCGGCGTACGCCGGGTCCGTTCGGTAGTCATTGATCAGCAGCGTGGCGTTCGGATTGGCCTTCCGCGCTGCACGGAACGCCTCACGGATATACGCTTCAACGCCCATTTTCCGTATGGCCTCGGTCAAAATCGGCGCCTGTTTCTCGACGCTTTCCCGATCGTAATGGGTCGCCTCGTTCACGACGTCCCAGATGTCGATTTTACCCTTGAACTTCCGGGCGCATCGGCTGATACGCTTGAGCTGAAGCTGCATCGCCAAATCGGGCTCATTCGGCAACCATCTCGGATCTACATAATTCCATGCCAGAGGATGGCCCTTGGTCGTTATCTTGTGAGCCTGACACCAGCGAACGATGTCTTCCGTGCGTCCGTCCTCACGCTCACCTTGTCGGCGCTCGTAATTCCACCAATAGAACGGCAGCGTCGCAAAGTTCAGCAGGTCGGCAAACTGCTTTTCATAGGCGGCGCTGTCCGCCGGCGTCCGGCATCGGTTTAACTTGAAGATATTACAGCCGAACAGGAACTTATGCCGTGTTTGTTGGATGGTTACGATTAAGCCGCTGGGGAGCGGCTTGCCGTCCGGCCCGATGATTTTCAACGTGGCGTTGGCCTTGCGGTGCTTTTCGATGCGTTCATCGACCTGTTCGAGAATCCGTTCAGTAGAATTATGTGCAGCCGAGGACAACCTCGGAAAAGCCCATAGCGCGATTGCGCCGCATCCCGTTGTCTTGAGAAAACCACGCCGATTCATACAACCGCCTTTCCGCCCTATACGGCTTCGTTGACCATTTTGATGTCCATATATTTGCAGAAAGAACCCAGTTCCTTCGTAATATCTCCGTAACAGGTCTGCCGATGCAATCCGCTCGACCAGTTCTTCCACAAGGTCTCGACGCAGCCGTCCACTTTGACGGTGACCTTGGTCCGGCACCCCCTGGGAATATCGGGCGCATCGATAATCTCGCCGGTGAAGTACGGCATGAAGTCGGCGCCGACGAGCTTGGCCTGTGTGACTTTCCGCCCGATCTGCATAAACACCTGAGGGGTGACGCCTTCCCGCCGCTCCATCACCGTTCGCAGTTTGTACGGATCGCCCGGCTCATCCGGACCGTCCATTTTCGTGGTGCCGAGACAGTGCGCCAAAACAATGCTGTTATTCGACTCATCCACCGTCGGATCGCTGATAAAGCCGGGCTTGCCGACCAATCCCTGCATGATGACGTGGGTCATCGCACTTTCCAGATCCGATTCGCAAATGCCGCCCAGGCCCATGCTATTGAGTCGTGTGAAACCGAGGCACGGATAGGCCGGCAGTTTGATGGTTTGGTCCCACATGGTGCCGTAGCAGTCGATGGTCATGACGGTGGCATTCTCCTGGTTGACCAGATTCTCCAGAGCCAGTGCCAGCTTGCACGATTTATACACGTCCTGCCTCGACGGCTCGACCAGTGCTTTTGCGCCGCCGATCCAGCGTTTGGTTTCGGCCCTGGCGTCACTATCGTTCACCGCGTCGTAAGCATCGAGTACCTGTTGGCGTTCGATGCGCTTGATCTCGGTGCCGAACTTATCCTTCATGGCCTTGGCATATTTTCCAAACGACCGGGTCGTTAGATTCAGTATTTTCGCTTCTCTGAGGTGATGAATGGCTCGGAAGGGCCGGATGGCGACAGCCAGTTGATTATAATCGCTGGTGAGCATGCACTCCAGCTTGGCGCCCAGTTCCTGCTTTTGCAAAGCGCCGAATCCCGTCCAGCCGTGTCCCGAATACGGAGCGGCGAAGATCGCCGTTGGTTTTCCCACGCTGAGGACTTCATTGATAATCGGCCGGACACCGATGTTGAAATGAATCAGCAGAATACCGTCCACTTCTCTCAAACGGTTTTTGAGCGGGCCGACCTGGTCGGCGGAGGAGATCAGTTGGTTCACGACAAATTCGACATCCGACAACTCTTTGAGTTTGGCGAATTCGGATTCGTAAAATCGGATTTCTTTTCTGAAATCCATTTTCGGCTCCGGCCAGAGGCCGCGCGAGGTGCCCATGTAGATTCGGGCCACCTTGACCTTCGTTCCCCGGCAGCCCGGACTGATTAACTTCGAGCCTTGTGAACCGGCGGCAAAAGCCGATAGTCCCATCCCACTCATACATAGAGCACTTCCGGCTGTGGTTAGTTGCACGAATTCCCGTCGGTTGATTTCATTCGCCATGAGTACCTCCTTTTAAAAAGCGTTTCGTTCGTTCTATATATCCACTTTTGAAAGGTTGGCGTATTTTAGCATGAGGGTTTTCGTCTGTCCAGTGTTGAACTTAATCACAGCGGTGCTGTTTTCGCCCATATCCAGGTATTTTTGAATCCGCCCCAGGCCGAATAGATCGTGCCGGACCAATTGGCCCGGCTGAAAATCAGGCACGGAGATGTCAAAATGATCTTCCTCGTAGTCGTCCTCTTCCTCAACGCATTCGCTGAAATCGACGCCAAGCTCGAACAGGAACTGGGAGGGGATCGTTCGCAAATATTGACCTCGGATCGTACGGTAACGCGCATAGCTGATATTCAAGCCCTTTTTCGCACGCGTGATGCCGACGAACAAAAGCCGGCGTTCCTCCTCTAACTCGTCCTCATTCTCCGATGCGCCGCTTCGTTCATGGGGTAACAGCCCTTCTTCGACGCCCGCGACAAAGACGTTCTCGAATTCGAGACCCTTGGCCGCATGGAGGGTCATCAGGGCGACGCGGTCGCTGGCGGCGTCGTAGGCATCCGTATCGCTAAAGAGCGATATCTGGTGGAGGTAGTCAATCAAAGACGGCTCTTCGGTTTGCTGGTCGTAGTCGGCGGCACCGTTAATCAATTCGTTGACGTTCTCCAGGGCGTTTTGACCGTCGGCTCCGGCGGCGCGGAGGGATTCTTTCAGTCCGGATTCCTTGAACACACGTTCGGCCAGCGGGGCGACCGGGCCGGTCAGGTCTTTCCTGAACTGCTCGATTAAGCTGTAAAAAACAGCTAACTTGGCCCTGGGTGCGTTAGAGAGCGAGTCGATACTATGGGCTTTTCTCACACCTTCAAGCAAACCGATGTTGTTATCAACGGCAAAGGTGCGAACCCGCTCGATGGTCGTTTTTCCGATGCCGCGGGTGGGCGTGTTGATGATTCGCAGCAGGGCGATTTCATCGTTGGGGTTGACAAGAATCTTCAGATAGGCAAGGAGGTCGCGAATTTCCTTCCGTCTGTAGAATTCCACGCCGCGAACGATCTGGTAGGGGATTTTCTCCTTGATGAAGGCTTCTTCGATGGCCCGGCTTTGAGCGTTGACGCGATAGAACACCGCCGCCTCTTTGAGAGAGACGCCGCCTTCGGCAAGCTCCTTCACCTGCTGAGCGATGGCCCGCGCTTCTGATTTATCGTCCTCAAAGGGTGTGATTTGAATGGCCTGCCCCTCGTCGGATAGGGTAGGGACGAGCTTCTTTTCTTTTCGATTCCGGTTGTAGGCGATCAGATGATCGGCCGCGGCGAGGATCGTCGCGGTGCTGCGGAAGTTTTCCTCCAGCTTAATCACCTTCGCATCCGGCCAGTCGCTCTCAAAAGCCAATATATTACGAATATCGGCGCCGCGCCAGCGATAGATGGACTGATCCGGATCGCCGGTCGCACAGATGTTTTTGTGCTGGGAGGCGAGAGTCGAGGCGATCTGGTACTGGGCGTGATTCGTATCCTGGTATTCGTCGATGAGCAAAAACTTAAAACGATTGCTCAGCTCGGAGCAAACATCGGGGCAATCCCGAAGCAAAAAGGCGGTTTTCATTAACAAGTCATCGAAATCCAGGCCGTTCCTATCGTTGAGGATGCGCTCGTAGCCCAGGTATATCTCCGCCAGCGTCCTGGAAAAAAAGTCGTCCGCGTCCGCTTTGAACGATTCGGCGTCGATCAGTTTGTTCTTCAATGTCGAGATTGCATCCAGCATTCGGGCGGGGGGGAAATTCGTCGTATCGAAGGCACGTTCCTTGACCGCCTCTTTGATGCACTTCCTCTGGTCAGCGTCGTCATAAACACTGAAGTTCGAGTTGATTCCCATTCTCTGCGCATACCGGCGGAGAATTCTGACACATAGCGAATGAAAGGTGCTGATATGCGCCCCGCCCGAAGCGCCGAGCGTCGCGGCCCGTTGACGCATCTCTTCGGCGGCCTTGTTCGTGAAGGTAATCGCACAGATGTTGTAAGGGGGGACGCCGACGTCGATGAGGGCCGCGATGCGATAAGTAATGACCCGTGTCTTGCCGCTGCCGGGGCCGGCGAGAACGAGCAACGGCCCTTCCACATGAAAGACGGCCTGACGTTGGGATTCGGTTAATTGTTGCGAGAGGGTATCGTGCATCCGCCGGAACGCTTTATTGTGTTACTTTGAGTTTTAGAATCTTTGAAGAAACGTCTCTTCCTGTTGTTGTATCTTCTCTTTTTGTTTTTCCAATTGTTCTTTCCACTGCGCTAACTTCCCGGAAAGATCGGGCCTTTCGATCTCGATTCGAGCCAACAATCCGAGCCTGAGATTAGGCGAAAACTGCTGGTCCTCCAGGAAGTCCAGAAGCGCCGTGTATCGTAACACATCGAACCTCGGCAGGTCAATACGATTTTCATCTCGGTATTTCGATTGATATTGGTTCCAGACTTCTTGAGCGAGGCTCTCTTGCCCGGCGGCCTCGTCGTCGTCGCGGATGGCGAATCGGAAATACGCCTCTCGCAACATCGCGACGACCATTTCTTTGGCATCGTTGATTGTGATGCTCTCGAATTCCTCGTTGAAGCGTTTCTTCGCATAGACATCGACAAGCGGAGACTTAAAATCGTCCAGCGGGTAACGCTTTCGCATATCGTTGTACACCCGCTGGGCCATCGCCTTGTGGCCCGTCTGGTAGATCAGCAGAACGGCATTTCTCAGGAAGTTGCGGTGGCCGTTCTGCATCGTTGTGTACGTTCCCTTGTCGTCCTTGTATTTCTCGATGTTGGCCAGCGTAGCCTTGTTATACGAATCGAATACTCTCAGGTCCGGCCGCAAGAACACTTCTTTGCCGATCACCTGCGTATCCAATTCATCGACGGGGCCTTCAGTGGGTGCGGGAAGCGGCACATCATGAATGTAGAGCTTGCCGTTGCGGAAGAGGTTCTGGAGGCTATGGCTGACGATCCGATCGGTATTCGTTTCACCAATTTCAATTTCGCGCGTCGAATCCTGAGCGGCGACGCGCAACCCCTTAACGGCCCAGTAGATCGCATGGGTATCGGGATGCCGCCAGTCCATGGGCAAACGTTTGTTCGGATCGGTATAGTCGATAGGGCCGTAGGTTTGATTGACCTCCCGCATCAGCGCCGGGTCGAGCTTCCAGGTCTCGCGCAATTCGTAGGCCTTGGCGAAGAGATCGAGTGTCTTGAGGGCGTTCGATCCTCTGAAATCGTCGATGGTCTGGGCGGCGGTCGGATTAAATCGTTGGGAATTCTCGCGCAAGGATAAATACGTCCGGGCCAATGTCTCCGTTTCGGAGAAGACCTCATCGGTGGATTGGAGGGCCTCGATGAGGGAAGCGACATTCGGGTCCGCCAGTATCGTCTGCCAATCGGCCGGCACGTTGGCAATCGCATCATAATAGGCGTTGTCCGAAAGGGTCAGCCGGTTATCCTCCGAGTTCAGCAGCGGGTCCATCATCAGCGCCAGTTGCAGTTTGTAGTATTTGTGGACATCGTCCGAGAGACCGCCCATCTTATGCTGGAGGATTCGGGCCAGCTCATGGTAGATCTCGATGTCGTTGAGGTTGTATTTCGTGATGGCTTCATCGCGAAGCAGCTCGTAGCCGTTCCGCACCCATCGCCACCGCTGATCGGGCTGCGATGCGGGGATGGCGACGGAAATGTTATACGCCATGTTCCAGGCTTGAAAGACCCACACGGACGCGAAACGCGGCTGCAAAATCGTGATCCATTCGGCAAGCTGCCGGGCGTCGAAAAACTGGCCTTCCTCTTTCAGCTTATCGGCCCGCATCCACAGCACGTCCACGACCAGGCCGCGAAAGGCCCCCGTTGCAATCGTGGCGAACGCCAGCGAGGGGGGGATATTCTCCGGCTGATCGATGATCAGGTCCATCTCCTGGCGCTGGCGGTTGATGGGATCGAGCTGCAGGCCGGCGGCGATACACAGACCCGTCGCAACGACGAAACAAATCAACAACGTTATGGTGTCACGCGTACGCATAACCCGTCCGAATCTGGCGGTCAGTGATCCAATCGACTAAACCGAGATTCGTGCAATTTCCCGATATTTGAAAATAATTAAACCGATAACAAGCGCTAAGAACGCTTTAATGCCAACCATGAACAAGGCACATTTAGCTAAAAAAGACCAATTCACCAATCTCGCCGGGATGATAAAGGTCGTCGGATTGTATTTATCAAACTCCGGCAGAAGCCCCACGATCCACTGAATCGTATATGTATAAAAAACGCCGACGTTGTAGCTGAGCAGGGAGAACGAATCATTGATAAACCCGCTGACACTTGCCGTGCAAAAGATCAACAGGCATAGAAGAATCGCAACGGGAAACGACAGGAAGCTCGCCGCAAAGAGGCCCAGGCAGGCTAAGAAGATCAGCCGAAATAAGATGAGCAAGGTGGCCCGTAAAAAATTTCCCGCAAAAGAATCGGCTTTATAAAGCACTTCCAGGCCGTCCGGCGGAAAAATAACCGTCGAATTATTGTATGGAACGTTCTGAAAGGCAATCGCCAGGTGCCCGTCTTCAGGGACGGCCTCGGCGGAAAACTCGATCTCGTGGAAGGTCCGGGCGGCGTTCTTATGAAGCTGGTCGTAGATCGGCGTTTTGGGGCGCTGGCCATATTTAACAAATTGCCAGTCGCCGGCCATCCACCGGCCATAGACCTGGGAGTCGGGCGGATTCGGGAAAATATCGTACTTGAACCGGATAAACATGCTGTCGGAAAGCGGTTTGACGTTATGGAATTCCCAAACCAGCCAGCCCCCGACGTCGGCAGCGCGCTTCGATAATTGAGCTACTTTCGTCAGTTCGTCGATGGTCTGTTCGTAGGTGTAGCCGGCTGGGAGCCGGTCCGATTCCTTCAGTTGTTCATATCGGGCCTTGACCATATCGGTGACATCGACCGGGGGGACGCTCAATGCGGCCCGGGCAGTGAAGAACTCGTTGTCGGCTTCGATGATCTCGGATTCCGGCGGATCGACAAACGTCGGCGTGTAAATCGCAATGACGAATATGATCGTCGAAAACAGCGCCAGAAGAACGACATCCAACAGCAACACGCCCAGCAGCTTGCCGAGGAGGAGCTGGAAACGACGGATCGGCTTGGTGAGCACGGTGTAGATCTGTTTTTGATCGATGTCGCTCGACACCGAGTAGATGGAAATAATAATGGTCAAAAGGCAGAGCAATAAACTCGTCAGGGAAAGGCCGTAGCTGACAAACGTCTGGAGCCGGCCCTTCAAGGTCTCATCCCCGGTGGTCGTCATCCCTAAGACCGGAAGCAGGACAAATAGCAGGATCATAAAAACCAGGGCGATTTTCATCCGCAACGCCTGCTTGATCGTATTCATGGCGACAGCCCAGATACTACGCATCGCCGGTGTCTCCTGCCTGGGATGTGTCGGTTTGCTGCGTGCTATCCTCGTCCGACCGTTTACGGCCCACGAGTTTGTCTAAGATGTTTTCTTTAATCTGATCTTCTTCAACGGGAGTGGGTGAATCGGCCGGCTGCGTTTCAACGGTATCTCTCGCCTCGGGCGTTGGTTGGAGCGCCTCTGTCGTTTGGGTCAATCGGCTCAACAGTGCGTCATCCGGCTCCGATCCGGAATCCGCCGCGACCGCAACCTTCTGTGTCGTCGGAGGCTCCTCCGGCGTCTCTTCGGAGACCGGTGCTGAAACCAGTTTATCGAGTATGCTCTCCGTGGGCTCTTGCGGAGCGAGGAAGTCGCCGATCTTCGTTGTGCTGACCGCGCCGCTGGTCGGCTGAGCCTGCTGCTGAGCGGCGGCGACCGTTCGAATAAAGAAGGATTCCAGTTTGTCCATCGGGGACGTCACCACGCATTCGCTGCCTTCGGTCTGGACGAGTTGTTTGATTTTCTCGACGGTTTCGTCGCTGACCGCATCGGTCGTGATTTGTCGTCTATTGGTTTGCTGCAAGAGGTCTTTCACCTGTCCCTGGCTTTGAATTTTTCCACCGTAGAGGATGGCGATTCGATCGCAAACATCCTCAACGTCGGCCAGCAGGTGGCTGCTCAGGAGAATCGTCTTGCCGCGCTCTGCGAGCTTCAGGATCAAGTCCTTGATTTGCCGGGTTCCAATCGGATCGAGCCCCGTTGTCGGCTCGTCGAGGATGAGCAAGTCGGGATCGTTAATCAGGGCCTGCGCCAGGCCGATCCGCCGCGCCATACCTTTCGAGAACGTCCCGACGGGCCGGTTGGCAACGGCTTTGAGTCCCACCATATCCAGCAGGGCCTCGATGCGCAGTTTTCGCAGCTTCGGTGCAAGGCCGAAGATTCGACCGTAAAAATCCAGCGTTTCACGAGCGTTCAAGTAACGATACAAATAAGATTCTTCGGGGAGAAAACCGATTCGTGCGTTGATCTTCGGATCGGCCCCGTCGCCGCCCAGGACGATGGCCTTGCCTTTGGTCGGATGGAGCAGGCCGAGAAGCATTTTGATGGTCGTGCTCTTGCCCGACCCGTTCGGGCCCAACAGCCCGAAAACCTCATTAGGCCGGATGTGCAAATCGAGATTATCGACGGCGAACACCTTGGATCGGCCCCACCAGTCGGAAAATATCTTCGTCAGGGATATCGTTTCAACAGCATATTCCATAGTCAAAGGTCTCTTGTTTTGCGTCCCTCCTCTTAGCACTATACCTTCACGTCGTGGTCGAGTTCCTCTCCGTAGCGGACAAGCCGAGCGCTGTTGAAGACGACGATAAGCGAACCGGCAAAATGCAGCATGGCCGCATAAATCGCCGGCAGCCACGCCGCGGCGCCCGCCGCAATACCCAGGATGATGAACATGATCCCGAAGCCGAGATTTTGATAAATGACTTTCCCGGTTTTTCGAGACAGCCGGACGAGGAAGGGCAGCCGCTTTAAATCGTTGCTCATCAGAGCGATGGAGGCGGAATTAATCGCCACGTCGCTCCCGGCCGCGCCCATCGCAATCCCCAAATCTCCCGCGGCCAAGGCCGGGGCGTCGTTAATGCCGTCGCCGACGACGACCACGGTATGGCCGTCCTTCTTAATCCGCTCGACAATGGCTAATTTGTCCTGAGGCAAACAATGCGCCTTGAAATCCGTACACGCCAGTTCCGCGGCGACCCGGCCGGCTACCTCGCTGCGGTCGCCGGTCAGCATTGTGACCCTTTTGACGCCGATATCCAGCAGTTCCTGGACAGCATGCTGGGCCTCGGGTCGTGTCTTGTCCTGCAAACCGATCCAGCCGACGCATCGCGAATCTTTCGCCACGTAGAGCGTGCTGAAACCTTGCTCCTCATGGAGCGCCGGATCGGAAATACTGCTTGTGTCCACGTTATTCTCTTTTAGGAAGGTGTCCCGACCCACCATGATTTTTGCCGAATCGACCGTCGCCGTGACGCCTTTGCCGGGCGTTTCCTGGAACTGATCCGTGCCGGGCAAGGTAAGTCCGGCTTCTTTGGCAACCTCTTGTAAGGCTCTCGCAGCCGGATGCTTGCTCATCTGCTCGGCTGAAGCCGCGACCGACAATAGTTCACTTGGCTCGACGCCCTCGGCGGGCGTCAATTTAGTTACGTACAATCGGCCGGTCGTAACCGTTCCCGTTTTGTCGAACACCATCGCGGTGATCTTGCCCGCCACTTCCAGGTCGGCAACGTTTTTGATCAAGATACCGAGACGGGCGGAGGCCGAAATCGCCGCCACCATCGCCGTCGGCGTCGCCAGAATCAACGCACAAGGGCACGATACCACCAGGATGGTGATCGCGCGGTTCATATCGCGGGTGAAGAACAGGACGATCCCGGCGATCATCAGAATGGTCGGGGTGTACCACTTCACATAGCGGTCGATGATCCGCATAATGGGGATCTTCGTCTGTTCGGCCTGGATGATCAGCGATTGCACCTTACCGAGCGTTGTATCTTTGCCCGCTTTGGTCACCGTAATATCCAGCACGCCCGTGAGGTTATTCGTCCCGGCAAACACCTGCATCCCCGGCACCTTATCGACCGGCAGGGATTCGCCTGTAATCGTCGCTTCGTTGATGGAACTCAGACCCTTGACGACTTCACCGTCGGCGGGCACGTTATCGCCCGGCCGGACGCGGACGGTATCGCCGGTCTTCAGACTGCTGACTTTGACTTCCGTTTCCCCCCCGGCATTGTCCAGGAGGTTGGCTTTCGTCGGTGTCAATTGGATGAGTGATTCGATGGACGCACGAGCGCCCAGGGCGGTCCGCGTCTCAATCAGCTCGCTTAAAAGCATAAAGAAGGCGACGATTCCGGCCGTTGCATATTCCTGCATCGCAAAGGCCGCGAGGATGGCCAGGGCCACCAGCTCATCCATGTGAGCCTCTCGATGAAGAAGGCTTTTGATGGCGTGTAAAATGATGGGGACGCCGAGTAACAGGGCGCCGGCCATCGCCAGAAGCTCGGTATTAAAATGGCCCGAGCCGTAGATAAATTTGGCGAGCCCGCTGTTAATCAGCAGGACGCCGCCGGCCAGGGTTCCCAGCAGGGCCATACTCACGCGAATCTGTTTGCCGTGCGTATGTTCGACGGCCATGTTATCTTTGAAATGGAGGTGGTCATGCGCCATAGTGTTGTCAACCAGCTATATTATTATTGATTCTCCTGTGTTGTTTCTTCACTCCCGGTTCGTTGTCGTTTCAACGACGGGTCTCGATTCAAGAGCACGCGTATCTCCGTGCCCTTCGTCCCCTCGGTCGTCTGAACGACGAATTTCTCTTCCGCATTCTTCAGGATATTCTCAATCGCATCGAGATAGATTCGCTGAAGCACAAGCTCCGGGCGTTCCCGGTACTCCGGCAGCAGACTCTCGATATAATCGGCATTGGCCCTGGCATTTTCCACGACCTTCGTGGCGTACTCCCGTGCGTCCCCGAGTTTTTCCTGGGCCGTCCCGGCCAATTGCTCCCAGAGTAATTCCCGCTGCTGCTCGTCCATGGTTTCATCATGCAAGGCGGCGAAAAGCTCCTCGGCGATGGGCCCGGCCGCCTCGTTCAGGGTGGTTTCCGCATAGGTTCGGGCTTCCGTGATCGCCTTATCCCTGTTCTGGCTGGCTAAGGTGGAGGCCTCGAAGGCAGGTTTCACCTGTCGGGGAGGCGTGCTCTGGGTGAGTTGAACGGAGACGACATTAATCCCGCTTTGAATTCTGTCCAGCTTCTTTTGCATCTGATTTTTGACGTCGCCCGGGATTCGGTCCTGGCTGGAAATCGCTTCATCAATCGTGTAATTAACCATCGTCGTCACGACGGCGCCCTCGAATAAATCTGTCAAGACCGGCTCGATGCTCTGGGTAATCACATCGAAATAGACGTCGCCGGGGCCGACGCTTCTGACATAGACATTCCTAAAGAAGCGTTCGGGGTCGTTGATCTGGTACGTGAGCTGCCACTTCGTATGAACCAGATTGTAGTCGCTGCCCGTGGCGTCCACCGCGGTTTCATCCTGCTTCTCGTCCCGGGTGATGCAATAGCCGTCTTTGAGCGGATCGAGCGGTGTGTCCGGACGAACCGGGCGCTCCCGCCCCGAGAGCACATCTTCCGGTCGTTCCGGATACCAGAACGAGTCGATGGACAAATTGACGGTACTCTCCACAGGAATCTTGATGATTTCATCAATCGGATAGGGAAAGATCCAATGCGCGCCGGGGCCGAGCAGTCGGTTTTCGCCCACCCCGCGAATCGCGCCGAATCGTAAAACAAGGGCTTGTTCATTGGAGCCGACCGTTTTGAAGCCGGAGGCCAGAAAGCCGATGATCAAAATAACCATGATCACCTTCAGGATGGCGAAGCTGATTCCCAACGCTTCGGACAGGCTCTTGCCGGCGGCGTCCAACTCTTGACCTAACGGACTTTGTGATTCCGAGTAGGGCACGTGCTTGTTGTCTTTTTTGTCGTGATCGTGTTCTGTCATGGCTGTGAACGGTTCTTAAGCAATGATTTCTATTTTGTTTCCGGGGGCTTCGGCATTCCCTTCAGGAGATTAAACGGCGCTGCATCCGTGGGGATCACAAGCGTCGATCGATTTTCCAGGCTTTTCTGTAGGGATTCCAGGTCCCGCAACAGCATGGCCAGTTCGACATTTTCTTCGAGCTTCTGATAGTGTTTCGCTGCATTGGCGTCGCCTTCGCCGCGGATTCGCTTGGCCCGGGCCTCGGCGGCGGCGATCAACTCGTCGGATTTCGATTTGGCCTCCGTCCTGATCCGAATGGCTTCGCCTTCTCCCTCGGATTCGATAAATTCTTTCCTGCGATTCCTTTCAGCCTTCATACGCCCGAACACCGCCGTGCTGACATCTTTACTGACTTTGACCTGTTTGATGCCGACGGTTTTGATGTCCACACCGAATTTCGCGTCGGCCACAGCCTTTTGAAGATCGGCGAACATTTCATCCTGAATGGCTTTGAATTGAATCTTGGACTGATCGCTATTCACGAATTCCGAGAAGTAATGCCGGCCGATGGCGTTGTTTTGCACGTTGCGCACCCGGCTGCGTAATAGTTCATTTTCCGCTTTTGTCACGGTCTTAATCGCATTGAAAAATTCCAGCGGACGGGCGATTTTCCACACCACATAGGTGCTCACAATGATTGGTTCGCCTCCGGCCGTGCGCGTCTCCTCGCTCTCGGTCTCGAAGACTCTCATGCGTGAATCGAACTTGTGAACCTGCTGAATGGGAAACGGCCATTTGAAATACAAGCCCGGATCGGTGATCTGGTCTTCGTCCGTGGCTTTGCCGAACGTCGTGACCAGGCAGGATTCCGTCTCTCTGACCTGGAACGAAACCAGGTAGAGACCCAGCGAAATCACAATCAATGCGACGAAAAGGGCGATAGCTAAGTTTTTCATGGTTGACTGCTCTCCTCTAAACCGCTCAAGTAGTCTGTTAAATTGGGCATGAGTTTATCCTGGAAATCAAAGATCGTCACCTGGGTATCATTCGGCCCGGCGACAACGACGTATTTGCGAATGTTCTTTAAGCTTTCCTCGAGCATCGTCAGCCATTGCTCGTGGGTAAAAATTTGCGGCGCGTCATTATACGCTTTGAGCTGGCCGTCGAATTGCACGCTCGTCGCTTCGGCGAGGATTTCCTTTTTAAAGGCGCTATTCTGGGCTTCTCGGAGCGTTTTGAAAATGTCGCCCTTGGCCTGTTCGAAGGCTTTGTCTAACTGGCTGCCAACCGCATCAATCTCCGCCTGCGCGCCGTTTTCTTCGGCCTGTTGATATTTCGCCGCAAGATCGTACAAGGCTTCGGCCCTTTCAACAGAACCAACGACCTTGCCCAGGATTTCATTTCGCTTGGCTTTGGCATCGAGAATCGACTGTTGTTTTATCTGGAAAGCGGCGATGACCTTTTGGTAATCCGCCGCCACTTCGACCGGTGGGTGAATGCCCTCCAAACCGACGAAGACAACCTCAACGCCGAGCCTGGCCTCCGTGGCCGCGGCCTGGATCCTTTCCATAAGGGTCTTTCCCGCCTGGCCCCGTCCTATGCCGATGATGCTCTGCGCTGCGTCGGCCTTCTCTTCGACCTCGACCTTGGCGCTGGCGGCATATTTCGTCAGTTCGCGATAGCAAATGGATCCCAGAAGCTTCTCAGGTTCCTGGTGGTTGTAAACGAAGGCGTATAAATCTTTGATTCTGTACTGGACGGGGACCGCGGCGATGACGATACTCACCGGTACGGTGCCGGCGCTCGACTCCGCCTGATCCTGCTCGTTGGCGACGAGCAACTGGTATTCCGCCTTGTAATGTTTTTCGCCCCATAGCAGCGGTTTATGCTCCACCTGTCCGTTCGGATCGATCTCGGGGACGAATCCGATACTGATCTGCGATATCCGTTCCGTCGGATATTTGTACACCGCGTCAATCGGCCAGGGCCATTTAAACGTCAATCCCGGGCCAATCAGCCGGACCTCGTTTGCGTCGTTCGCGGGGTGGCCGAAATGTTCGATAATCGCCTGCTCGCCGGGCTCGATAATCACCACGCTACTGAGCAAATAGAGCGTCGCCACCGCAAACAAGGCCAAAGGAGCAATGGCCTGTTCGAGCAGTTTATAAAACCAGGTCTGCGAGACCTGAAAACCGAATTGGTAGTCGATGGCGTCCGCGACGCTGCGCAGGATGCCGCCCGGCTCATTGATCGTACCGAGCAATCGGCTGTCGAAGGCGCTTCGGCTATACCGGCCCTTCAACCGCGGCCGATAGATGTCCAGCACGATGTTCAGAGCGGTCTCGACCCCAAGCACAACAAGCAGGCCGGGGATAACCAGCGCCATCACATTGACCGGCCACAACCGTTTAAACAGAAACGTCGAGGCCAGGGCGATCGCCAGGAAAAAGCATAAGACCGCCACGCCCAACAGAGAACTGCCGCCGGCCCTTAAGGGTTTCCATGCCGGCTCGCGCGACATGCCCGTGGCATAACGCGAAATTAAAAAGCTCGCGAACGCAATCGCCACCATGCAGATACAGCAAAGCAACGGCTGTTTGAGCTCGTTCTCGATGGCGCCCTGGGCGGTGCTGAGCAGATAAAGCCCGATGGCGATTTGATAAGCGGCGATGAGTCCGGCGAAGATGGGGATGAACCATTTCTCGAAGATTTCCAGGCGGCGCTGGGCGGCGTCGAACAAGGTCGCGCGTTCGCTGCCGGCCTGAAAGATCGTGGATGTCCCCTTGTCTTTGACGAGTTGACTGGCATCGAGCTTTTCCTGCTCGGCCAGGGCGCGCTGGTGAAATTGCAGGCTCAAAACGAGCCAGATCAACGCGACGCCGAGATTCATCCAGCCGATCGCGGAGATCGCCGCAAAGCCGCTCCACCGACCCAAGAAAAAGGCAATGCCGAAAAAAATTACGCTCAGTGCCAAGGAGACCAGAGCAACGTGTACGGGGCGTTTGGCCGATACTGTCATGTTCTATCCCGGTCGTGTCGCTTGAACAAAAAACACGCGAACAAAGTAATTGATTTATATGCGCTAAAACTTGCCACAGGTTATTTAAGTTGCGTACTATAACAACAAATGTTATTTTGGTACAGGGCCATTACGAAAAATTTTCGGCCCGACCGTTTGAGAATGCCGCGAAGTGCCGGTTGAGTGTCAGATGAACAAATTATTTACAATCGCAAAAAATACATTCATTGAAACCTTAAGGCAACCTATCTACGCCATCATCATCTTCGCGGCGTTATGTTTGTTTATCCTCAGCCCGTCCGTTGCCATGTACACGATGGACGACGATAACAAACTCTTACGCGAGATAGGATTATCTACGTTATTTTTAACCAGCTTGTTCATTGCAATCTTCTCAGCCTCCGGCGCCGTGGCCGAAGAATTAAGAAACAAAACGATCATGACCGTCCTGGCCAAGCCGGTCTCGCGTCCGATATTCATACTCGCCAAGTTTCTCGGTGTCACCGCCGCCGTCGTGTTAGCTCATTACATCTGCACCGTGGCTTTGCTCATGGCGATCCGCCATGGCGTTCTCGAGACGGTCAACGATACGCACGACTGGACGGTCCTGGGCGCCGCGATCGTCAGCATCGTGGTCGTCGTTCTTTTAAGTGCCTTTTTCAACTATATTTACGACTGGAAATTTACATCGACGGCAACCGCGTTGACCG
>CAYZAT010000048.1:0-17573 GCA_964476475.1 uncultured Pirellulales bacterium | reverse complement strand
ACCGGGCCGAAACGATTGTCGGTGTAATTGATCTCATAGGCGCCTATATCCACACGATCACTGATGATTCGCGGATGACCGTCCGCGTCCGTTTCACCCGGACAGAACGTATAGGCCGGATCACCCGCATCAACACACCGCGACAAAGGCGAAAGGCGGAAATCATCGTCTTCCGTACCGCCAACGCCATCGGGGCCTTCCGCATACACAAAGAGCGAATTGACATCGATATTGCCCTCCCCCGGCCAGCCGCCGGAGATATTGCTATAGGAAACGCCCACCGTCGAACGGTCGTTGATCCAAATCGGATTGCCCTCCCAAAGGATGCTGTTAACAATCGTGATAATACTCTGGCCTCTCTGGTCCCGAGAATTACAAGCAATAGCATTTCCAACCGAACTCGAGTTTGTGTTAAAGGTACAGTGAGTTAAAATCGCATCGCTATTGTTACAGGACAATCCTCCGCCATAAGAATTCGCCCGATTTGAGTTGAGAACACAGTTAGTCAGGGACAGATGACTTCCCATATTGTATATCGCACCGCCGTAATCGTTGGCAGAATTGCCTCTCAATACACAGTTTTTCAAAACTGGAGCGCCGCCCGAATTGTACATCCCCCCGCCGTAGAACGCCGTATTCTCATGAAAGGTGCAGTTAACGAGAACGGGACTGCTGCCGGTCGAGTACATCCCCCCGCCGCCATATTCCGCTGCGTTTCCAACGAAAGTGCACTTCGTCAGGCTTGGATTGCTGGCAGAATTGTACATCCCCGCGCCTCTTTTCATACCGGAATGATCCCTGAACGTGCAGTTGGCGAGGATCGGATCGCTCTCCTGGTTAGACATTCCACCGCCCGAGTTCCGCAAGAACAAGCAGTTCGTCAGACGCGGACTGCTCTTAACGTTACGCACGGCGGTGCCCGAATTTTCAATGAAAATACAATCAATGAGATTGGGGTCGCTTTTATAATTGTATATTCCTCCTCCCCCGGTGGAATTCCTCATGAATGCGCAGTTGATGAATGTCGGACGGCTGTAATAATTATATATCCCGCCGCCGTAATATTGTGCCGAATTCCCAATGAATGTACAGTTGGCAATCCATGGCGAACCATACTCATTTGCTAATCCACCACCATTCCGATGGCTAAAGAGATTGGCATTGCCTCCGGTGATGGTAAAACCGTCAAGAACGGCGCTTTCATCCGTATCGCTGGCGGTCACGACCTGGTAAGTATTCTCTCGTCGGCTGGGTTCGTTGAATAAATCATCAGCCCTCTCCACGAACGTATCATCGGTGTTTAAATCGCCGCTAAGAATTGTCTCATAGAGCTCGACGTCCCGCGCATTGAAATCCTGCTCACCGAAGCCGGCATATCCGCCATAGACGGCAACGTGGTTGAGAAGCCGAAACGTCGCACTCCGATCCCCCGACACGATCCCTCTGCCCCGGTCGGGTCGATAAACGCCCTGAGCCACGAGAATTTCGACCGGCTCATGAGCCGCGTTTGCATCAGCTATAGCATCCTGAAGATAGATATAGGCATCAGCCCAGTGAGAGCCATCATTCGCTCCGGCCGCATCGGCATCCACATAGATCGTCTTTGCACTGCAGAGCGGACATAGACTGACCGAGATCGCGAGAACGACGATCATCCAAATACGATTGAAATTGATCTTCTCGATCATCATCGAATTCCCCTAACACGGGCAACCGATTGTCATCAGGGACGTTGCAGCGTGATAACAACTTCGGGCGAGAGACCTATCGTCCCTTCATTGTCCCTGGCTTCCGCCCAAACCGTCCAGTTCCCATAAGGCAACTCATTGCTGCTCTGCCAGTCGTATTGACGCACCCAGGCGCCATCCACAAGATCACTTCCAAGGCCAAGTGTACGCGTGCTCGACTCGGTCTTATGCTGGATTTTGAACGCCAACTCATTGACCCGGCCGTCCGGATCGACCGCCTCAGCGCAGAATGTGGTCGGGCCTGGCCAGATAATCCGATCCCCCTCCTGCGGCTCGATGAGTCGCACGATGGGAGGCTGATTCACGAAATCTTCACCGCGCATCATCCAATGGGAAACCATAATGGCCATATCCTTGAAGTCCACCACGCAGTCGCCGTTAATATCACCCGCGATGACGGCCTCGCACACAGGTCCGCCGAAAAACGTTTTGCTCGCCTGGTCGGTAGCCCCATACGCACCCATATTCACCCGCCCCCCATTGGGAAATGGTTCGGTCCCGATGGGATAATTCGGATCGCCCGCATCAATACAAGGACTCGTGACGTCATCCTGCACCCACGCCTGGCGAACCGGATCCCAACGACCCGCTTGTGAACACAGATGATAGTCGCCCTCCACCCAGATATCATCAGCCGCATCATCCGCCGTCCCGTTCAGATCCCAATACCCCGGCTCGACAAAGCATGGATCTACAATGATATTTCCATCGCCGGGCCATTCCTCCTGAATGTTGCAATAGGCCAACGCGATCTCCTGTTCCCGGCCTTCTATAGCGGGCGAGTTATTGTTCCAGAAGATACAGTGTGATACGCTCCCCCCGCGGATAAGATTCAAAGCACCGCCGCCAAGATTCCCCGCATTATTGCTGAATGTGCAATTTCGTATGATCGCATACTCACTCCAGGAATTGATGCCGCCCGTCCATGCCCCCTCGGTGTTGCCCGCAAAAAGACAATTCGATACGACCATCCGTCCTCGATGACAATCTATCGCTCCGCCAACGTTCCCTACGAAAACACAATTCTCAGCGATAAACTCTTCATCGACCAGTGCTTTGACGCCGGCCACGCCGCCGGCAACGTTGTTCCGGAATTCGCAGTTGTACAGTCTGAGGTTCTCACCCCAACAATCAATAGCTTCACGCGAGTTATTGGCTTTAAATACACAATTACATAGCGTCAGCACGTTGTTAAAACTGCTGTCGACCGAAACGCCGGAGTTGCCTGTAAACAGACAATTTGTCAGGATCAAGCTGCCACCGTTGTTTCGGATGGCGGACAGCGAGTGCCCTTTGAAGGTGCAGGCGGCGAGTCTCGGGTAGCTCCGCAGATTGTGCATGCCCGTGCGGTGAAAGGTAAACGTACAGTTTTTCAGGACGGGAGCGCCGTAAGAATTACGCATCCCGGCAGATTTCCCGGCGGTTATTGTAACGCCATCCAGCATGGCGGTTTCGTCGGTATCGTCCCCGGTTACGATTGTATAGCTGTTCTCCGCCCGAGTGGGTTCGCTGGAAAGGTCATCCGGGTCGATATGATCGGCATCATCGGCGTTCAAATCTCCGCTGAGAATCGTCTCATAGACTTCAATGTGCCTGGCATCGGGATCGATTCCAAAATGTCCGGCAAATCCGCCTTTCACAGTCACGCCATTGATGAGACGAAATGCGACTCCGGGGTCTCCACGCGTGATTCCCACCCCCCGGTCGGGCGTATACATCCCCTGGGCCACACGAATCTCGACGGGTTTTTCCGCCGAATTCGCATCCGCCAGGGCGTCCTGTAGGAAATTGTAGGCATCGGCCCAGCTTGAACCGTCGTTTCCCCCGGCGGCATTACCATCGACGTAGATCATCCCGCCCGCAACGGGTACGCACACGGACAATAGCAACGATAATCCAACGGATAATAGGAATCTTCTCCGATATGTCTTCTCCCTCATGGTTTATCCCTTCAGTTCCAACCGACTCTTTGATTGTGTCCCAAGTACGGCGTTTTAGTGATCGCGGACGATAACCGCATCCTTGCCTACGAGATACCGGTCCGATCCTTCGATTTTAAGATTGTAAACCTTTCCCATGTAGGGCAACGGTTTTTTAGTCAAGCCTATGATCCCAATCGATCCTCTCGGCGTTTGCAGCTTCATTCCAACCCTAAGATTTTGCAAGGTGACCCATTGTCCGGATTCCGTCAGGAAGTAATGATTCTCCGCTACGGCGATACCATTGCCGCTCTCCAGGATGATATCATAACACTCAAAAATTCCCTCGTGGACTTGCAATTCTCGAACTCGACCCAGATATGGCAGAGTGTTCCTGGCCGTCGTACCGTTAATCCCACCAACACATCCTCCCGGACAAACACTTGAAATAAAAATATAAGTTCCATCCACCCAGACACCGGTTTCGCTCGTGAAGCAAGTCCTGCCTTTGGGGGGACCGGGTGATGGCGGACCCACTGTTCTGAACGTCCAGACGTCACCTTTTGTTATATTGCCCTCGCTATCTACCTCATCTATCCGCCAGTACGCGGACGGATAGTGCCAACTCCATATACCTTCGGGTGGCGTATAGCTGGGCGGAGCCTGGCGGCCCCGATATGTGCCGGTCTTGTTGGATATGTCACCATTGGCAACGGCGTCTTCATTAGAGCTGAAATATACATCGTGTAACACGGCGTTGAGGCCAGCGGTCCAAGATATGACATGTCCCTCAATATAGTCGGCCCCATCGGCAGGATATGGATTCGCAGCTTTCTTAGACAGAAGATAAGGTTGTTCACTCGGCGACAAGCTCGCTTGTACCGTGCCGCCATAGGCCCCCATATTAATTCGACCGCCATTGGGTAACGGTTCATTGGCCGGGTCGGCATTCGGATCGCCGGCATCGATACAAGGGCTGGAGACTGGATCGAGAATCCAGACATCATGTTCCCACCAGTACCGGCCCCTTTCCGAATATAAATGGTAATCCCCGCCACCCAGATCCACCAGAAGCGGATTTCCATTAATATTGCCTTCCCCATCGTGTCCGTGAGTGATACAACTGTATCGAACCCGGCTCCCAAACAAGTCCCCGCCGGCATTGTTCCAGAAAATGATATTGCTGATATCCGGCTCCGAACCGCTATAGACTTCGATACCGTACCTGTTATCCACAATCGTCAGGTTCGTGAGAGTCGGAGAGCTGCCGGAAATGAAAACACCCATGAAACTGTTTCTTATGACGATGTTCCTCAAAACACTATCGCGAGTCTCCCCACTGTAAAACGAGACGGCAAAATCACGGGGATTCTGGAGTACCGGCACACCGGCGGCCCCCTCGACAACACCCCGGACGACAATGGCTTTGCCTGAAAAATCGATTTCTTCCTGATAGATTCCCGGATAAACGAGGATGCGATCTCCATCCGAAGCCGTATCGATACCCTTTTGAATCGTTGCAAAAGGTGTTCGCGAACTCAATCCGGCATTATTATTGTCTCCTACAACGGCATTGACGTAATAGACATTGGGCCCGAAGGTTCTATCATTTTCTCCCCCTGAAACACTTGCGACGCCTACAAGTACGATGAAGAATCCTGAAATCGTCAATCTTGTCACTCCATTTGCCTGACCGATCATTGTGCACCATCCTTTCTGCTCTATGGGCCCCGGCAAGTCATACCGATCACCAACGACCCATGACTAATTTCGAGAGCCAAAGTAAACCCGGAGGATTCTGTCTTGATTCTCTGTAGCTTCTCACTCTCGGCTCGGTAAATTCACGACCGACATTGTCAATATCCTGCAAATATGAGAACACCAACTCGCCCACGGCGACGTTATCCACTTCAAATGCGATCTTATCGATAACGTCGGTTTCCATATCAATGGTATAAACCAGTTCGACCTCGTCGCATGTCAGAGCAATCTCCGCCTTATCTTCCTGGAGTTTATATGTGGTTTCAAACCATACCTGACGCTCGGCGGCATCACGGCGTACCGTATCGATCGTATGCAACCCCATCCAGGGCCGTCCCAATCCCGCGAAGAAGCTGCCGCCATTGTACCTCGCCATGACCTTCCCACTTCCATCGAACACATACGCCTGTGTCGGCGTGTCCACAATCCTGCCGCCACCGCCGAGGTGTAATTCGAGCCAGGGAGTCTGCAATTGACTGGCTTCATACACGAACGGTATCCGCCCCGTACCGTAGAGGGGTTTTCCTTTTATCCGGCCGCTTATCGTGAAATAGGTCCAGCCCCGCTTGTGCATGGTATCCCGTCGATCCACCTGCCTGGCACTGACCGGCCAATCGGACTGAAAATATTCCTCTTCCAGAACATTCGTGTGACGTCCGACTCTCCACACTCTATCGCCGGAATCGCCGCTCCGCTCGGAAATGACCAAGAGTCCTTTTCTCGTGTTGGGAACGGTTTCCATATGAGCCTCCCTGCCCTCGACGCGTGAAATGAACCGACTTAACGCCTCATCGTCCGTCGGTAATCTTCGCACGGATAGATCGGGATTAAACATCCGGGAATTTGTTACAGTGATCGTTCCTTTGTCAGATCGGTAATTAGCGTGTTGATTTTGGAGGTATTGGCAGGAAAAATCCTTACCGGCATCGTCACACTTCAAAAGACGCATCATGACGGGTCCATCGGCGCCTTCAGGAAAAAAGAACCAACATTGTTCCGTACCCTTAGTCACGCCGTTTGATAGCAGCGCGGGCGTAAGCGTTGATGTCAGAGACTCCTGGGATTCATTGTCCGTTCCAAATGTAATAGCCGCAGCGGCGCCGGCGACGACGGCGGCCGTAGCTAAGGTAACAACGGCGGTTTTGCCCGTGGCCATCGCCGCTAAAGAAGCCGCGGTCCCGACCTTGACGGTGGTTGCTGTGATGGAAATTTTAGCCGCCGCGGCTTCGGTCGTGGCCGTGAGCTTTCCAAATAGCACTAAAGCCGCCAGTAGATAACTTTTGCCCAGCCCGTGACTGGACAGCTTCTTCGCCAGGGCCTTTTTTGACCGATAAAATAGGGATTGGGCGCCGAATTCCGTGCATCCCATCAACTTGGCAATCTCTGAATACGGCATGTCCTTATAACAACGCAACGCCAATATCGCCCGTTGACGAGGCTCTAATTCCAGCATGGATTGAAAGATAATGTCTTTCAATTCCCGGTTGACCATATCGGCAACGACCATTTGGCTGTCTTCGGCGGCCATATCGAAGCCGGTTTTCGACAGGGAGACCGTTTTATGCCGCCACTTCCGGCCGTAATGGCTCCGAATCTTGTTAAAGGCGATGCCCTCCAACCAGGGCCAAAACCGGTCGGCCCTTCTCAGCTTGTTGAATACCTTAAACATTTCCAGAATGCACTCCTGAACAATATCTTGTGTCAAATCTTCTTCTAATGTCAAACGAAGAACATATTCAGATAGATGGACCCTCGCCGCCTCAGCTAAGCGGTTCAGACAATCCTTGTCGCCGAGCTGCGCCTTCTTGACCCATTCGCCGTGCCTTTTGTCGTCGATCATTGCCCTCTGTGTATTAAGTTTAACGAAAACGTGAAACTTGACGCGAATTCTCGATAATTTTCGACTTTTTTAAACTTTGTGACAAATCCACAGCCCCGCTCGGCTATGAATGACACATCGCATCTCCATTCTCGGAAACACCTTTCATAATTGACGTTTTCCAAACATGATGCGTCCCGCAAAAATACTCGTCTATCATGAGTATAACACAATGGCGTGTGACGTGAACCATAAATCCACTCCCGGCCATCTCTCGCGGCCTTCGGCCCGGATGACTCGCTTTTTTCTCGCTAAAAATGCCCCCCCTGAGTATATTAAGACAATGAGAATTATTGCCGGCTCCAAACGAGGAATGATGCTATTGAGCCCCAAGACACAGGTGTCCCGACCGATTACCGACCGGGTTAAGGAATCGCTTTTCAGCGTGCTGTACAGGTACGACCTGCCTAACGGTGCGACGGTCGCCGATTTATTCTCCGGCGTCGGCTCGCTGGGATTGGAAGCCCTGAGCCGAGGGGCGAAATGGGTGACCTTTGTCGAAAAAGATTTTAAGATCAGTGCCGTTTTAAAGAAGAATATCGAGAGGTCCGGTTTCGCTGAAGAATCCAAGATCGTCAGAGCAAACGCCTTCGCCATCGGCGCTCCCCTCCGTTCCAGCCAAGAGGGGTACGACCTTGTCTTTGTGGACCCGCCTTATCCAACAACAATGAACGCCGGTGAAGGTTCGGCGCTGGCCGACCTCATGGCCATTCTGAGCGACCAGGTCACAAATGGAGGCATTGTCGTGGTCAGGACCAGCCGCAAAGTATCTCTTTTGGAACGATACGGGCCGTTTCAAATCGAAGAGCGACGCCTTTGGGGAACGATGGCCGTGACGATTCTAACGAAAACAGAAAGCGACAAACGACATACGCAGGACGACATACGAGAACATGACCAATAGACAGGCCGCCATTCAAGTCATCCAACGGCTGCATCACAACGGCTATCAGGCCCTGATGGCCGGGGGTTGCGTTCGCGATATGCTCCTGGGCCGACGCGCCAATGATTATGACGTCGCGACGGACGCTAAGCCGCCGGACGTGATCACACTTTTCAGGCGTACTCTCAAGGTCGGCGCCAAGTTCGGCGTCGTGATCGTTTTGATCGAAGACCGTCAGGTGGAAGTAGCAACGTTCAGAACGGAAGCCGACTATACCGACGGCAGGCACCCCAGTTCGGTAAAATTCGCCAATGCCGCCGAGGACGCCGGCCGTCGTGACTTTACGATCAACGGGATGTTCTTCGATCCCTTGCAAAGAGAGGTCATTGACTACGTGAACGGACAGGCCGACCTCAAACGCCGCATCGTGCGAACGATCGGCGAGCCTGCCGAGCGTTTTGCCGAGGACTACCTGCGCATGTTGCGGGCCATCCGGTTCTCCACCCAGCTCGGATTTCCCATCGAGCCGGCGACGTGGTCGGCGGTTTGTCGTTATGCGAAAAAGATCACGAAAATCAGCGGCGAACGTATCGCTATCGAATTGGAAGGTATTCTCGCCCATCCGGATCGCGCCGCCGGGGCGTCGATGCTCATCGACAGCGGTTTAGCCAAAGCCGTTTTTCCCGGTTTTACCGGCAAGCAGGCACAGCTATCGATAGGGATTCTCAGTCAACTCCCCAAACGCCTCGACTTCCCTCTGGCCTTAGCCGCCTTCTTCTCCGGCTGCGAAACGCAATTCGCCATCGAGCGCTGCAGGATCCTTAAGCTAAGTCGAAACCAAAACAAGCACATCAAATCCTTGCTGACCGGTAGAGGTAAGCTGCTCGATGAAGGAATGTCCTTGGCTGAACTGAAGAAGATTCTCGCCCGACCATACTTCTGGGACTTGTATGAACTGCAAAGGGCCATTCAAAAGGCGACAGACCGAAGCAGTACGGCATTGACTAAGCTGCGAAAAAGAATCAAGGCCCTCGGCGACGTGGACTTGCAGCCCAAACCATTACTCAACGGCCACGACCTCATCCGCCTCGGCGCCACCCCCGGTCCGGCCCTCGGTCAACTCGCCGAAGAAATGTACATCGCCCAGCTCGAAGGCACCTTACAAAACCCCGGGCAAGCCAAAGCGTGGACGCTCCGCTGGCTCAAAAAACACGCCGGTCATTGACCATACATATTTGACAGATACCTTGTATTGTGATATTTGTTTTCAGGCGAAAGAATGATATGCCTACTATCCAAAGTGAACGCGAACAACAAAGGACAGAGGAAACCATGCCGAACATAAAGCGACGTGAATTTCTAAGAACCGGTGTAAGCACAGCCGTCGTGCTGGGAGCGCCAAGGCTTATTGCACGCTGTTTAGGTAAAGAATCAACTCAGACGCATGCACAAAAAGAGGACGCCATCGTCGCGGCCATCCGCGGGGACAATCTTGATTCGATCACCCGAGAGGCTCTCGATGCGTTGGGGGGGATGCAAACTGTAGTTCAGAAAGGCGAAACGGTCTTCATAAAGCCGAATTTTGTTAATTTCCCGTGGGCGGAATATAATAACTGTTTTCGTAAAGGCGAATGCACAAAATCTGAAATCATTATCGCTGTCACCGAAGAGTGTTTAAAAGCCGGCGCCGCAGAAGTCACCATTGGCGAAGGCTCTCATCTGCCAAAGTTCGATTGGAAATACGCCGTCACGCTGGACGGCCGGACGAATCTCGTTAAGGAAGCGCAACGTCTCAGTGCATCATACGATGGAAAAGTGACCTTGGCCTGTGTGGAAACCGATTCACCGGGCTGGGTTGAGATCCCTTCCAGGACATCTCTCGGCAAGATTGCCATTTCAAGCCTTGTTGCCGGGGCGGATAAGGTCATTTCAATCCCCGTGGCAAAAACGCACTCATGGGCGCAGCTTACGCTGGCGGCGAAGAACTTCATCGGCATCACACCGCTGTCCCGCTACGCACAGTTTATCGATAATACCTGGTGGAATCGCGGCACGTTCGATCACAGCAGTCCGCAATCCATTGCCCAGGTGTATCTCGATATCGTAAAGAGCATCACGCCCGATCTTTCCATTATTGATTTTTCTATCGGCATTGAAGGAAAAGGCCCCACCACCAGCCAGGGCGGCACTCCTTTGAATATGAAAGAACGCCTCGGCTCATGGGCTATCATCGCCAGCACGGACATCATGGCGGCCGACGCCACCGCGGCACGGATCATGAGCCACGATACGAACAAAATCAAACACCTCGCGATGGGTTTCGATATGGGGCTGGGCCAGATACGAGAACAATCAATCAACCTGTTGGGTGAAAAACTCGATAATCTGCGCGTACCCTGGAAATCCGCCCGATGGTAAGGGTGATACTGAACCATCATGCAACCCTTCACGCTTTTGAATAAAGTGAATTGATATGAGATATTTCAGACATAACGCAGCGCTTATGGTATTGCTGTCATGCAGTTCCATTGCGATGGCAAGCAGCACAATCCTGGTTGAAGCGGAAAGTTTCCGGAACACGGGGGGCTGGGTGATTGACCAACAATCCATGGACCAGATGGGTTCACCCTACCTGCTGGCTCACGGGCTGGGTACGCCGGTTGATGACGCAGTGACAATGGTTGAGTTTCCCAGTACCGGTAAGTATCGAGTATGGGTGCGATCGCGGGATTGGGCGGCGCCGTGGAACGCTAACAGGGCTCCCGGGAGATTTCAGTTGCTCATTGACGGCAAACCGCTGGAAAAAGTATTTGGAACAGAAGGCACCCACTGGCACTGGCAATTCGGGGGAACCGTTAGAATCCATAAGGGAAACGTCACACTAACTCTACGCGATCTCACCGGTTTCGACGGACGGTGCGATGCCATTCTCTTCAGTACGAACGACAGGCTCTCGCCGCCAAACCAGGACCCGGATTTGAACCATTTCCGTAGAGAACTTCTTGGCTATCCTGCAACGGCGCCACTTGCGGGACAGTATGACCTCGTCGTTGTCGGCGGCGGCATGGCCGGCTGCTGTAGCGCGGTCAGCGCTGCCCGGCGAGGCTGCCGCGTCGCTTTGATCCAAAACCGGCCTGTCTTGGGCGGCAACAATAGCTCAGAGATTCGCGTCGGCTTATCCGGATTGATCTTCCAGGAGCCATACAATAAGCTGGGCGCCCTGGTTGACGAAATCGGACCCGTTGGGCACTGGACTCTGTGGGAAGCCCAACAGGATCCCAATGCACCCCGGAGCAAGCGAATATTCGACGTCATCGAGAAGCATCCTGAGAAAAAAATCCACAATGCCGGTCCACCCACAAACTATGAGGACCAGAAGAAAATGGATGCCGTGCGTGCCGAAAGGAACATCGATCTATTCCTTAACATGCACGTCAATGAGGTCGAAACGGATGACAACCGCATCCTCTCGGTCACCGCACAAGATATCAGAACGGGCAAACGCCTTATCTTCCGCGCTCCCCTGTTTGCCGATTGTACCGGCGACGGGAATCTCGGTTTTCTGGCCGGGGCTGATTTTCGCATGGGACGCGAATCCCGGAAACTAACCGGTGAAGATCTGGCCCCGGAGCAAAGTGACGAACTCGTGATGGGAACCTCCGTGCAATGGTACTCGATTGAAGAAAAAAAGCCCTCCACATTTCCCGATTGCCCGTGGGCGGTGCAATTCGACGAGACGAACTGTACGAAAAGTACGCGAGGCGACTGGGATTGGGAAACCGGTGCACATCGCGACCAGATCACCGAGATCGAAACTATTCGTGACTACGCCTTGCGCGTTGTTTATGGAAACTGGGCGGTTCTTAAAAATCACGATAAGTTCAAAGAGGCCTTTGCGAATCGACGACTGGCCTGGGTGGCCTATATTGGAGGCAAGCGTGAATCCCGCCGGCTTCTGGGAAATGTCATACTCCGGCAACAAGATATTGTCGAGCAGAAGACATTTCCCGATGCCTGCCTGACGACGACCTGGACAATCGACCTCCATTATCCCATGAAGACACCCGGCTATGAGGACGAACCCTTTCGTTCGATTGCCAAACACGTGAGCATAAAACCGTATCCCATCCCATACCGATGTCTGTATTCGCGAAACATCCCGAATCTCATGATGGCGGGACGCAATATCAGCGTAACTCACGTGGCCCTTGGAACGGTACGAGTACAGAGGACAACGGGTATGATGGGAGAAGTCATCGGCATGGCCGCGTCGCTAGGCCGGAAATATTCTTGTGATCCTCATGATGTGTACGAAAAGCATTTGCCGGAACTCAAGGAGCTTTTGGAGGTAGGTGTCCCTCCCGCACGGTGACCCACCAATATTTCATAACAATTGAATTCATGGACAGGTGAAACTGAATTGCAATGCAGCCTTTTACGCTTTTGATTAAACCATCCGGATCGGACTGCAATATTGATTGCGCATACTGTTTCTATAAGAACAGGGACGCTTCGGTCGGAACGGGCCGGCAGCGGATGAGCGAAGACGTGCTGGAGACGCTCGTGAGGGATTATATGCAGTTGGGTTTTCCCGTCAGTGGCTTTGCCTGGCAAGGCGGGGAACCGACGCTCATGGGTGTGGACTTCTTCAAAAGAGTACTCGAGCTCCAGCAACAATACGGTGCCCCCGGCCAGCAAGTTAGCAATACGCTTCAAACCAACGGCGTGCTGCTCGATGACGACTGGTGCCGGTTCTTTCACGAGAATAAATTTCTGCTCGGCATCAGCATCGACGGACCGAAGGACTTCCACGAGGCCTATCGCGTGGACCATTCCGGCGCGGGTACATTCGACCGGGTGATGCGAGGCATTGATTGTTGCAAGAGACATGAAGTCGAATTCAGCGCCCTTGTGTTACTCAATCATCTCAATGTGGAGCAGCCGGAAAAGTTGTTCGACTTCCTCGTCGAGAATGACCTGACGTATTTGCAGTTCATCCCCTGTGTCGAGACGAATCCCGCGACCGGCCGTTTGGCGGATTTCTCCATTACACCGAAGCAGTACGGAGATTTCTTGTGTCAATTATTCGACTTGTGGTGGGACTATGGGCCTGAAAAGCTCAATATTCGCGAGTTCGACTCGCTCATTACCCATTTCGTCTTGGGCAAACACACGATATGCACGTACAGTAAACGATGTGCCGGCTTCGTCGTGATCGAGCATACCGGCGACGCCTTCTGTTGCGAGTTCTTCGTCGAACCCCAATGGCGATTGGGTAATCTTCTTACGACGCCGATAGAGAAACTCGCAACCGACCGTAAAAAGCGGACGTTCGCACGGAACAAAGAGAAGCTCTGTAACACATGTCTGGTTTGCCGACACCTCGATATTTGCCGGGGCGGCTGTATGAAGGATCGGATGAGACTCGATTCGCGGTCCTCGACGGGGCACGGGCTTGCCGCCCGTGAAAACACGGCCAAGATGGCCGTGCCACATAACGAAAACTATTTCTGCGAAAGTTACAAGCAATTCTTCAATTACACGGTGCCGAGGTTCATGCAACTGGCGGCCAAGATAGAAAACGGCTCCGCGAGCAGGCACACGCGCTCAGCGAAACGAATCAGACTGCACATCCAAAAATAGACGTCCCGCGATCCGCCCCTCAGAAAATTCTGGTGTCTTCGTCACAATCCTGCTATGATCTCCATCAAGATCAAATATCTCAGTTTAGAATAAAGGTAACGATTCATCGGAGAAAACATGAATACCCGCCAGTACTCAAGACGAGAGCTTCTCAAGGCGATAGGTGTGGGTGTCGCAGCCGCGGGTGTACCCACGTCTTTACTCGCCGCAGCCCGGAAAAAACCTAACGTTCTTTTCATCGCGGTCGATGACTTACGGCCGCAGCTTGGCTGCTATGGCCATAAGCAGATGATGTCGCCGAATATCGACCGCTTAGCCTCCGAGGGTGTCACTTTTTTGCGTTCCTATTGCCAGGTCCCGGTCTGCGGCGCCTCCCGCGCCAGCCTTCTGACGGGCGCTCGACCTACCCCGAACCGGTTCCTCGGCTACGATACCTGGGCGGAAAAAGACCTGCCGGGCGCGTTGAGCCTCGCGCAGCATTTCAAAAATAACGGATACCATACCATCTCCAACGGCAAGATATTTCACCATCGAACGGACTGTATCGATAGCTGGAGCGAGGACCCCTTTCGACCGGCCGGTCCCTGGCGGAATTATCTGTTGGAGGAAAGCCGGAAGCTCGAAGCAAGCAATTCGCCCAAACGCGGACCGGCCTACGAAGCCGCCGACGTTGCCGATAACGCCTATTTCGACGGGATGATCGCGGATAAAGGCATGGCCGACCTTCGCCGGCTGAAAAGCATGGACAAACCGTTCTTCCTTGCCCTCGGTTTTTTCAAACCCCATTTGCCTTTCAACGCCCCGAAAAAATATTGGGATATGTATAAGCGGGAACAGATCGACCTGGCCGACAATCCCTTCACGCCCAGGGGCGCTCCCGATGCGGCTTTGCACAATTGGGGCGAATTACGAGCCTACGCCGGCATTCCCCCCAAAGGCCCCCTGTCCGACGAGCAGGCCCGAACGCTCATCCACGGTTACTACGCCTGTGTCAGCTATACGGATGCCCAAATTGGTCGAGTGGTAGCCGAGCTTGAAACCTTGGGGCTACGGGACAATACGACTATCATTCTATGGGGCGACCACGGCTGGAACCTGGGCGAACATGGCCTTTGGTGCAAGCACTGCAATTTCGAGACCTCTCTCCATTCGCCGCTCGTTATCACAGGACCGGGCATCAAAAACGGCCAAAGATGCAACGCCCTGACCGAGTATCTGGACATCTATCCTTCGCTTTGCGAATTATGCGGTCTGCCGATACCGAAACACGCACAAGGCAAGAGTTTTGTACCCCTTTTGCGGAATCCGGACCGCCCCTGGAAGAAAGCCGTATTCAGTCGATATTTCCGCGGCGATTCGGTCAAGACGGATCGTTATCGCTATACACAATGGCGCCGTAAGGACGGCACGATTTACGCCCGAATGTTGTACGACCACAGCGTTGACCCGGTTGAGAATGTCAATATTGCCGAATTACCCCGGAATAAAGACTTAGTCGAAGAACTAAGCAACATGCTTGAAGGAATCGAACAATAATGCAGCCGTTTACCCTTTTAATCAAACCGTCCGGCTCGGATTGTAACGTGGATTGCACCTATTGTTTTTATAAATCCAGGGCGCCGGAGGTCGGCCGGGGCAAACAGCGAATGAGCGACGAGGTGCTGGAGAAGCTCATCAGGGACTATATGCAATTGCGCTTTCCATTAGCCGGCTTTGCCTGGCAAGGCGGCGAGCCGACGCTGATGGGCCTGGACTTCTATAAAAAAGCCGTCGAGCTGCAAAAGAAGTACGGCGAGTCCGGCCAGGAGGTCGGCAATTCCCTGCAAACCAACGCGATCCTGCTCGACGAAAAATGGTGCCGCTTCCTCCACGAAAACAAATTCCTCGTCGGAATCAGTATCGACGGCCCGAAGGAGTTTCATGACTATTACCGCCTGGATCATTCGGGCGGCGGGACCTTCGATAAGGTGATGCGGGCGATTAATAACTGCAAAGAATATAACGTCGAATTCAACACGCTGACCCTGCTGAACAAAAGGAACGCAACGCATCCCGACGAGGTGTTCGATTTTCTCATCGGACTCGGCGTAAAATTTGTGCAGTTCATCCCGTGTGTGGAAGTCGATCCCGCGACGGGAAAGATCGCCGATTTCTCCATCACGCCGGAACAGTACGGTGAATTTCTATGCCGGTTATTCGACCGCTGGTGCGAATACGGGCCTCGAAACCTGAGCATTCGCGACTTTGACTCCATGCTGGCCTATTATGTCACGGGCAGACATTCGATTTGCACGTTCGATAGGCAATGCAGTCAGTACATTGTCATCGAGCACACCGGCGACGCTTTCTGCTGCGATTTCTTCGTCGAACCAAGATGGAGATTAGGCAACATCTTCGAGACGCCCATCGAGCAGTTAGCCACCAGCCGCAAAAAACGCACCTTTGCAAAGGCCAAGAGAAATCTCTGTAACAAATGCCTGGTCTGCCGGCACTTGGCCATCTGCCGGGGCGGCTGCATGAAAGACCGGGCACCCTTCGATAAGGACAACTTCGGCAAGGAGAGCTATTTCTGCGAAGCGTATCTGCGATTCTTCGATCACGCCTTGCCGCGATTCATGCAGTTAGCCGCCGAGATCAAGGCCGACCAGGCGGCCCAGGCGCAAGCGCCCATCCTTGACAGGTCTTAGGAAAATTGTTGAATGACGAGCTTTGTCAGCTAAACTTCATCTATTCAATAGCGAATTCCGCTCTCAGGCCAAGGAAGTTGAAAATGAGGAAAGTTCTTCTACTCCTGTTAGTATGGCTGCTGCCCGTAGGATTGTTTGCTCAGCCGGGAGACAGCAACCAGCAAGAGACGCTTGTCTTCACGCACGTCACGGTAATTGACGCAACCGGCGCGCCAGCCAAACCCGACATGACGGTGGTGATCAAGGGCCAATTAATCGAGGCATTGGGTAAAACCGGCATATTTACTGTTCCGCAAAATGCGCGGGTAGTGGATGCCACAGGCAAGTTTCTCATACCCGGCCTCTGGGATATGCACGCTCATTTTCAAGAATTAGGCTTGGGGAAGAGCTATCTTGCCCTCTTTATCGCCAATGGAGTAACAGGCGTGCGGGTTATGGCTGGCAGAGAGGAATATCACGAGTGGCGCCAAGAGATTTCGGAGGGGAAACTGATAGGGCCCCGGATGGTAATCGGAAGCTTTGTTGTTGGATTCATGCCGGAAAACCTTCACGACTTGGGTAACGCTGAGGAAGGCCGCCAGCTTGTCAGAGATCTTAAGAAACAAGGTTGGCCGTTCGTGAAGCTCTTGAACCACATATTGCGGGATGTCTATTTTGCCATTGCGGATGAGGCAAAAAAGCAAGGGATTCCGTTTGTCGGCCATGTGCCGCTCTCAGTAACTACGGCAGAAGCTTCCGATGCAGGACAAAGGAGTATAGAACACATTTTAACCGATATTATCCCTGCCTGCTCAACAAGTGACGAATGTGAATTGAAGACAAAATTCCGGGCACTCTGGGACGGCGGATCGCCGGACGCTGTAGGGCTATTGACTAATAGCTCTTACAGCGAGCGGAAAGCAATGGAACTCTTCGCTCGTTTAGTCAAGAACAAGACTTGGGTATGCCCAACACTAATAGCGCAGCACGGATCATTGTCTCAGGATAATGACGACTCAAGGCAGGACCCCAGGCTGAAATACATTCCACTAGGCATAAAAGAATTCTGGAGGA
>CAYZAT010000047.1:0-17870 GCA_964476475.1 uncultured Pirellulales bacterium | reverse complement strand
AACTTTTTGTAGTCTTTGGAGGATTGAATCATGAACAGAATCAGGTCAAATCGGGCAATGGCGTGTGCCCTGGTATTGCTTTTCAGTATCGGGCACGTTGCCCTGGGTGCTCCCGGCAACGATGATTGCGTGAATGCCAAAGCGGTAGGCAACGTGACAGACTTGCCATTTGACACCACGGAAGCAACCTTTGACGGGCCCGGACACTACTTAACCGGCCCGAATATATGGTTTTGTTATACGGCTTCATGTACAGGCTGTGCCACAGTCAGTCTGCTGGGCAGCAGCTTTGACACGAAATTAGCCATCTATAGCGGGTGCGGCTGCTACCCCTCCTCGAACAAGTTAATCGTCAGTAACGACGATTATATGGAGAGTAGTCCGCAATCGCAAGCTACGTTCGCCGTCACGGCCGGCGAGCAATATCTCATTGAGGTCGGGGGCTTCAATGACAGCGTGAAAGGCGAAGGCGTCATTACCATCAGTTGCGACAGCCAGGCCAGCGCCCCGAGCAACGACGATTGTATTAACGCCATGTCCGTCGGCAATGTGACCGATTTGCTCTGGGATACGCATTGCGCCACATTCGACGGGCCGGGCCACTGTGTATCCAGCCCGAATCTCTGGTACCTGTTCAGACCCAATAAAACAGGCGACGTTACGATCCGCCTGGAACGCGTTGATGCCATCGACACCAAACTGGCAGTGTATATGGGAAGCAATTGTTATCCAAGATACACCGACATGATTGAGTGCAATGACGACTACGGTAATTCGCTGGACTCCCAATTGACATTCACCGCGAATGCGAACGAGTATTATCTCATTGAAGTCGGGGGGGGCGACGAAGACGCGGTGGGTGCAGGTTTAATGACCATTACCTCTGACAGTGTCCCATCCTCCGACAGCGACGAGTGCTCAGACGCACAGGCGGTCGGCGAGGTAACGAACCTGGTATTTGATACGACAGAAGCGTCGTTTGATGGGCCCGGCTTGTGCCTGACCAGCCCGAATATCTGGTTCCTGTACACAGCGTCATGCACCGGCGAAGCCACGGTCAGCCTCCTCGACAGCGGTTTCGATACGATGCTCGCCGTTTATGAAGGCGACGATTGCGATCTGACCTCAGATGACTTGATTGAATGCAACGACGACGCGCCCGGCGTTTACCAGTCGGAAATCGTCTTCGACGCGACCGCCGGAGCCAGGTATTTGATCGAGATTGGCGGTTATGGCTCCAACGTCGGTGAAGGTATTCTTAATATCAGTTGTGAGCCAGGATCTCAACCCTCCAAAGACAACTGCGAAAACGCACTCGCCGTCGGTGAAGTAAAGGACCTGGCGTTCGATACGACGAATGCGACTTTCGACGGTCCCGGCTTGTGCCTGACCAGCCCGAATATCTGGTTCCTGTACACCGCCTCGTGTACCGGCGATGCCACCGTCAGTCTCCTCGACAGCGGTTTCGATACGATGCTTGCCGTCTATATGGGTAAAGGCTGCGATCTGACCTCGAACGACTTGATCGAATGCAACGACGACGCCCCCGGCGTTTACCAGTCGGAAGTTACCTTCGCGGCCATCGCCGGCGAAGCGTACCTCGTCGAAATCGGCGGCTATGGCTCCAATACCGGCCAGGGTATCTTGAATATCCGTTGCGAAGCAGGTGCGGTCGAGAACGCACCGGATCTCGGCGACGCCCCGGACAGCACGAATAACTTCGATAGAAACATGACGGCTTATTCCGGGATCAAAGCTCATTTCCCGACGGTTTACAACGACGGCACTGATACCGGGCCTTTCGGGCCGATGCACATAAACGATCAGGTCGTCGCCTATCTGGGCAAGAGCATCACGGCCGAAACGGAAGCCGACAAAGGCGCCGATGATGACGGTCTCAACAATATCAATCCCTCATCCGGATCAAAGAACAACGATAAGGGGGATGACGGGGTCGTTACACCGCTCAATCTGCCCACCTGTCAATGGACGACGTTCGACTATTCCGTCAACGTCATCGATCCGGGCGTCGATCTGTATGTTAACGTCTGGTTCGACTGGAATCGCGACGGCGACTGGGACGACACGCTCGAATGCGCCCAGGGCCCTGCAAAGGAATGGGCGGTTCAGAACCAGTTACTATTCAACCTGGCCGTGGGGGTCAATAAGATCACCTCGCCGGCGATCCTCCCCTGGCATCCAAACAGTCCGGAAGAGATCTGGATGCGAATCACGCTCTCGGAACAACCCTGGAAGCACGGCAGCAATCCCGACGAAAAAGGCAATGCCGGCTCCGGACCGGAGGAAAAGTACCTATTCGGCGAGACGGAAGACTATTACTTCATTCCGGATCTGAGCTACGTGATATGCCAGGATTTCAACGGTGACGGAGAGATTAACACCGACGATCTGGTCGACTTTACAGCGGAATGGCTGGAGAATTGCCCGGACTAACAACAACTTCATAGAAAAAATGAAACGGGCTGTGAGCGCTTCGTCGCTCGCAGCCCTTTCTTTTTATTCTGACAATATACGCGCTACGTCTTTGGCAAAATAAGTGATGAGAATGTCGGCGCCCGCGCGTTTGATCGCAGTGAGGACTTCCATCATCGTTGCCTGTTCATCCGACAATCCCGCGGCGGCGGAACTTTTAACCATCATATATTCACCGGAGACATTGTAAGCTGCAATCGGGCAATCGAAACGTTGTCGGGCGCGATAGATGATATCGAGATAAGCCAGGGCGGGCTTGACCATAACAATATCGGCGCCCTCTTCGATATCCAGGGCAATCTCGGCCATCGCCTGGTCGGTATTGGCCGGGTCCATCTGGTACGCCCTTCGGTCGCCGAAAGCCGGGGCGGATTCGGCCGCGTCTCTAAAGGGACCGTAAAAGGCCGAGGCATATTTCGCCGCATAGGACATGATGGCCACTTCCTTGAAGTCGTTCTCTTCCAGGGCTTCACGGATAGACCTGACCCGCCCGTCCATCATGTCCGATGGAGCGACGATGTCGGCGCCGGCCTGGACGTGCGAAAGCGATGTTTTCGCCAACAGCTCACAAGTCGGATCGTTATCGACTTTGCCCTCTCTAATCACGCCACAATGCCCATGGCTGGTAAACTCACAGAGACAAACGTCCGTAACGACCAGAAGCTCCGGCGTCGCCTGTTTGATTTCTCGAATCGCGCGTTGGACGACGCCGTCCTCAGCCCACGCCTCCGAGCCGATTTCGTCCTTTTTACCCGGCAGCCCAAACAGCAACACCGCCGGGATGCCCAAAGAGGCTACCTCAGCCGCCTCGGCGGCAATCGTGCCCGGCGAAAAATGAAAGCACCCCGTCATGGACGGGATCGGCTTCTTGAGCCCTTCGCCTTCACGGACGAACAAGGGGTACACCAAATCGTCCACGCTGACAACCGTTTCTCGCACCAATCTTCGCATCGAAGGACTGCTCCGCAACCTCCGCATTCTTTTTTGTGGAAAAGCCATCATCGAACTCCATTCTCCTCGATCGCATCCAATAAACCGTCGAGGGTATGCTCTTTGGCCGTTATTTGAGCGATAATGCCAAATTGCTCCAATCGTTCGGACGTCACCGGGCCAATCGATGCGGCCTTGATACCAGATGAGCGAAACGAGCGAACATCGATCCGCTCGAAAAATGCATCGACTGAAGAAGGGCTGGCAAACGCCACATAATCGACCGTCCCATTGCGAATTGCCTCTACCAAAGAAGACGAATCGTCTTCTACCGGTTTCGCGGTATAGACGGCGACGTCGTCCACTTCCGCGCCGCCTCTGACCAAAATATCAACCAGTTCGTCAGACGCAATCTGCGAGCGTAAGAGTAGAAATTTTTTCCCGTGTACATTTGTTGAACGAATGAGCTGCCTGCCTAACTCTTTGCCTGTAAAAACATCCGGCACAAAATCCGCCGTAAGCCCGAAGTCGGTTAACTTCGCCGCCGTCATGCTACCGATCGCAGCCACCTTTGTTGGACCGAACACCCTGGCGTCCTTACCCAATTTTTGTAGAGCCTCGAAGAAAATCGCCACGCCGTTGCCGCTCGTAAAGACAATCCAATCGTATTGATGGAACTTCCCTAAGGCTCGCAGAAACTCGTTCGATTCCGTAAGGGATGTTATTCGTATCGTCGGAAACGATATCGGATTGCCGCCGCGTGAAACAATCTTCGCTGCAAAAGCCGCATTGCCGGTCGCGTCTCGCGTCATAACGATACTTTGACCGAACAGAGGTTTCTTCATAAACCAGTCGAACCTGGCATCGCTATTGGCCGCGTCGCCGATCACGACAAGGGCCGGCGGTTCGATCTTCTGTTTCTTACACTCGTCGCTGACTCGCTCAAGCGTCGACCGGAGCACGCGCTGCGTCGGGAATGTAGCGTTGGCGATAATCGCTATCGGCGTATCTGCAGGCTTGCCATTTTCTGTCAACCGTTGGGCAATCGATTCGAGCGACCCTATCCCCATATAAAAAACAATCGTGCCGGGAAACTTCGCTAAAACGCTCCAGTCGATATTGCTTTGGTCCTTGCCCGCCGCCTCCCGGCCGGTAATGAACGTAACCTGCGAGCTATATTCCCGGTCGGTCATCAAAATGCCGGTATAGGAAGACGCCGCGACAGCCGCGGTTACACCGGGCACGATTTCAAAACCGATCCCCGCCTCAATCAATACGGTTAGCTCCTCAGCGACCCGCCCGAACATACATGGATCGCCGCCTTTTAAGCGTACGATCGTCTTGCCGCTTTGGGCCTTCTCGACGAGCACCCGATTGATCTGGTCCTGCGTGCATGCCCCTTTGCCGATCCGCTTGGGCACGTGGAGAATCTCGGCGTCCTTACGCGCACAATGCAGCAAGGCCGGATTGGCCAATTTGTCGTAAATCACGCAATCGGCGATCCTGAGCACTTCGGCCCCGCGAACGGTAATCAAATCCGCCCTTCCCGGACCGGCGCCAACCAAATAAACAAAACCTTTTTTCATCGTCTATCATCGCTTCAAAGGTAGGGTGGGGTTTACCCCACCATGTATTCTTACCATACCAAAACCACGCACAAGATACCATTGATTTTAATTCTGACCCATAGTACAATTCGAAAAAGCAAGCGACTCTTATGAAAGGGAAAATCCAATGCGCAACGTCAATTATCTCTTAGCCGTCATGGTAACGGCCATCCTCGTTGGCGGAACAGCTTATGCCGAAGATTGGAAAGTCGGCGAAAAATGGACTTATAAGCATGAAGGCCCTCGTCCTTTTAGCGATCCTTCGACGAAGATCAAAGGCGACCGGACGGTCGAAGTAACCAAGATCGAAGGCGAAGGAGCGGCCAAGCGATATCTGTTGAAAACCCTATGGGGCACGGAAGACGCCAATCCAACCACCACCTATATCGATCCGAACAACATGATTCGTAAAATGGACATCCAATACATGGCGGTTCTTTTGTTCAATCCTCCCGTTCCGGCAATCTGGCCCATGAAACCGGGCGAACAAAAAACGCTCAAAACCAACATGGACGTCGGCGGTTTCGTTATCCCGATTGAATACGTAACGAAGCGTTTGAAGGATGAGACGATCACCGTCCCGGCCGGAACGTTCGAGAAATGCCGGCACTTTGAAATCATCAGCTCGCTCCAGAACGAAATGGGCGAACCCATGAAAGTCAAAACGGACCAGTGGTATCATCCCAAGACCAGGAACTTTGTAAAGGAAATCGCGATCACGAACTACCAAAGCGACAACAGCTACACGGGAACGAGCGTCTTAAAGTCTCATACGATACCCAAGTAACTGTACCTTTCACTTTCAATGGTTGCTTTTTTGCCACTTCGACTGAAGGGCCGTATGGAGCGTGTACCCCGTCATTCCGACCGGAGTCCGCCGAAGGCGGGCGAAGTAGAGGAATCTGCTTTCAAACGAGAGAATCTCATCGTTCGCAGCCAGATGTCTCGACTGAGCTCTGCTCCGCTCGACATGACGGAAAGCAATTATTTTTCGAGGGAAGTGAGGATTTGTTTACCGCCGGCGCTGAGGAGGTCTTGGGCGAGTTTTTCTGCGAGATTCTCGGCTTCGGCGATGGGGCCGGTGGCTTGACGGGCGATGAAATCCTGGCCCTGCAAGTCGGAGATAAAGGCACGGATTGAAATTTCACTTCCAATTATCTTAGCGTAGGCGCCGACGGGGGCGTGGCAGCCGCACTGCATGGTAGTGAGGATCTTCCGTTCAGCGGACGTGGTTGTTTTGGCATTCGCATCGTTGATGGCGGCGATGAGTTGGTTTGTCTTAGTGTCATCGGCTCTGGTTTGAATCGCCAAGGCACCCTGGGCGGGGGCGGGGATGAATTCATCCGGATCGAACACAAACGAGATTCGATCAGCCAGGCCGAGTCTTTCCAATCCGGCACGGGCCAGGAGTACGGCGTCGAAGTCGTCTGTTTCGAGCTTGTTCAATCTCGTATGCACGTTTCCGCGAATGGGTGTCGGTTCGAGATCGGGCCTTAGGTGCCTGAGCTGGGCGGCGCGTCGGAGGCTCGACGTGCCCATCTTCGCTCCCTTCGGCAATGGCTCGATGGAATCAATCGGCGAAGCACAGACGAGGCAATCCTCGACGAAGTTCCTGTCGAATACTGCGGCGACAGTCAGACCTTCCTGCTCTGCCGTGGGCAAGTCCTTGAAGCTGTGAACGGCAAAATCCGCCTGCCCGGCGGTTAAGACATCCTCAAGCTGCGAGGTAAAAAAGCCGGTATCCTTGAGATTCCACAAGGCCGTGCGCCGGTCGCGGTCGCCCGTAGTCGTAACCTGCTTGATCTCGATCTCGATGCCGGGATGGATTCTCTTCAGCGTGGCGACCACATGCTCGGTCTGGGCGATGGCCAGGGCCCCGCCGCGTGTTGCTACCGTAAGAACGGACATATGACTCTTTCAAGAAACGGTACAAGTTTTTCTTTTTCACCAGTCAGGGAATATTTTAAAACGGATGACGTGTATTCACAACTTCAAAGTAAAGTGAAAACGAACCATCCAGCGCGAAAGGTCGTATAGAATTATCCTTGTAAATCGTGCGTTTTGGGGCATAATGCATCATGCAAAACGTAGTTAATGGCATGAAGGGTTTCGAATGAGCAAGTTCAGGCGAGAGGTCATGTGGGCGGCCCTGACGCTCATTATCCTGCTGACCGTGTTCTCGATCTACGGCGCCTTTATCGGCGCCGCGCGGGCGGAGGCCTTCTTCAATCGCATTCCTCTGGCCCTTTACTGGATGGCCTTTGCGATTCTTCTGATCGTGTCACTTATCATCTTTCCCCGTCTGATCCGCGTGCCGGGTCTCCTACTGATGCACGCCGGGTGTATCCTCGTCCTGGCCGGCGGCATGTGGGGCTCGCGAGCCGGGCATGAACTACAGAAACGATTTCTCGGAATTGAGAAAATCCGAACCGGCCGCATGATCATTTACGAGGGCCAAAGCGATAACAAAGTTTTTCAGAGTGAAAAAAAGTTCGAAGTATTGCCCTTTTCCATCGGGCTCAAGGATTTCCGAATCGAGTATTACGAACCGACGTATTTAGAGATTGAAACAAGCCCCGGGCAGAACCTGAGCGTTCCCGCCGAGGTGGACCAGGAATTCGAATTAGGCGGCGGGCGTGGGACGGCGAAAATCGTCAGCACATTCGAGAACTTCAAGATGTCCATTGAGGATGGAAAGAGAATCGCCTTTGACGATCCGCGTCCCGGCTCGAATCCGGCGCTCGAAATTGAAATGACAGACCCCAACGGGGCGGTCACCACACAGTACGTCTTCTCATTGATGCCGGGATTCGGCCACACGCAATCCAAGGTCAAACTCACGTATAACCGGCCGGCTCACAGGGCCATCAAAGACTTTATCAGCGAGTTGGAGGTCGTGCGGGACGGGCAGGTCGTCGCCGAGAAGGATATCGAGGTGAACCATCCGCTCCACTTCGGCGGGTACCATTTCTACCAGCAGTCGTACGATGACCGGGCCGGTCAATTCACGATCCTCTCCGTTTATTCCGATACCGGATTGACTTTGGTCTATATCGGTTATTGGGCGCTCTGCATCGGCATTATCTGGCATCTGTGGCTCAGACATATACTTGCAAGGATAAGATCGAAAAAGAGATAAATGTCAATTAAGTACACCATTCAGGGATTACTGATTTACAGTACGATGACCGCGTATGTGCTGGCCTTCATCGTCACGCTGCTGCGCCGACGAAAAGCCGGACACGCAATCTATCTACTCGGCTTCGCTATCGCTGTTGTTTCTTATGGTCATAGGTGGGTTCACGTCAACCACGTACCCTTGCAGAATCTTTTCGAGGTCTTCCTTTGCTTGGGTATGATCTATCCGGTTTCCCTGTTCTGCAGACGCCTACTGAACGTTGGCGGGTATGCCGCCGATATGCTGATTGGAGTGATTGTGCTGTTCCCCGCCGGCCTCATCTTTCACGCCGAACCGCAACATCTTCCCCCGGCATTGCAAAGCTGGCTCTTTACGCCGCATGTGGCTGTGTATATGCTATCATACATCATCATGGCCAAAGCGACCGTCCAGGCGTTCTGTCAATTAGCGGGCACGAATCCGAAGCCCGGTGAGAATCTCCTGCCACCCGAGCAGGCAACCTATACGATCGTCCGCTTCGGCTTTCCCCTGCTGACGCTCGGTCTGATCCTGGGCAGCTATTGGGGTAAGCTCGCCTGGGGCGACTACTGGGGCTGGGACCCAAAGGAACTCTGGTCGCTGGCCTCGTGGCTGATTTTTCTCGGGTATTTCCATTTTCGCTATATGTTCGGGAAGAAATACCCGCGTGCGAACAGTCTTTGGGTCATCGCCGGCATGGTCGCTATTATTATCACACTGCTCTGGGTCAATCTATCGAGAATCTTCTCCGGCCTGCACAGCTATGCGACGTGATTTTATAGAGAAGCGCGTGCTTTTCAAATCGTGCATAGTTTTCATGCGATCACAGGATTTCAAATGAGATTTAACAAAAAAGGCTGATTTTCTGAAGCTCGGCCTATTGGATGATATTGATTCTATCCTGCATCTGTTACTCGTTTGCAAAGGCATCGGGATCGAAAAACGAAGGATCCTTCCGCTCCGAATAGTCGAAGAAAAAATCGCCATACTCGCTCTCTCTTGGATCGTGGTAGCATAATCGGATAGGAAGTTTGCTCCGGCGAAGCGCCCAAATCGTGAGCCGTTCCGGCGTCGTCTCATGCTTCGCCTCAAAAAGAACGGTCTCTTTCGACGCTGCCGTAGCGGCGGCTTCAACGGAAGTGATCCCCTTGACCCCAGGAGGAAAGCTGGCGGTTAGAGTTTTTATTGAGAATTGGCCGTCTTGACACAACATCATAAGGAACCTGGGAGCATCTTCGGCATTATCCACCATTGTTTTTGTGGACCTGTCATAAATGAGGATATTGTTTTCCTTCTTCGTTAGATCCGCAAAGATCACCGTATCCCCTTCCCGGGCCCTGACGCGTGAATCTTTAGACTTCCATATTTCTATTTTTTTATTCTCTCCTGATCCATCATAACCCATATACATGGTAAGATGAAAGAATGGTACGGACTCAAATTGCTCGGCAACCTCCGCCCAGACAACACTTGAGTTTGAATTCCCGAAATGACCTATACCGATCAGAACCGCGATAAGAACCACTGCGGCGGCTGCGAGTTTTGTGATTGAATTTTTCATAATAAATCTCCTTATATTCGGCAACGTTGAAGCCGAATCTTGTTTCTCTGATTTCTTTTGTGCTTCTAATAATTCATTCAGCACCACTTGATCCGTTCGGGCGTTGGTCTCTATGCCCAAATCCAGATTTCTTACGATCTTTTCTATATCTTCTGTCGATCTCACTTTTCTACCTCGCCATTCAAGATTGACCGCAGTTTATCCAGTCCGTATCGATATCGACCTTTTACCGTATTGACGGAGATGCCCTGCATTTTTGCGATTTGCCTGAATTTCATCCCGGCCCGCAAGTGCAGGACGATCACTTCTCTCTGCTCGAAGGGTAACCGGGCCAGAATGTTGCTCCAGCGCCTCAATTCCTCACTGCATAGGATCCATTCATCGGGCCTCTTAGCGTCTGAGACGATTTGCTCGGTCTCGTCCAATCCGACGGTCCGACGATTTTGACGAACCCGGTTCATGTTTCGGGCGCGATTCGCGATGCAGGTCAGCAGATAGCTCTTGAGATTGCCATGTAGCTTGAGTGCCTCTGCCGATTGGGCGAACGATAGGAATACATCGTGAACCACATCTTCAGCGTCGCCGGTATTATTGAGCAGGACTGTGGCCAGTCTCAGAAGGTCTTTTTTATACTTCTGATAGATCCCACACAGCGCCTCGCGACTGCCGCCCTTGAACTTCCATATCAGCACGTGATCTTCGAGCATCCGTCAGTTACTTTCCCAAGCTTAGGATTAACACCACATATAACACAACTGAACCATCCTTTTGGGTATGAAAAAATGCCGATTTCCGCAAAACTTCAAGCTATCCCCACGAATGCCGTCATTGGCGTGAAAGGGCGCATGAAAAAAGCCGAACCAATGGGCCCGGCCTTTGTGACTGTAGGGGATATAATTGTGGGACTACTGCTCGTCTTTAGGTGTACCGACGGACCAGATAATTTCGGTCCCGTCATTGAGGACGTACTTTTCTCGTTCGAAGCTGAAGACACGACCCTCCACGGTCTCCTCATAGGTGCCGAGGTCTTCTCCCGGTCCTGCTTTTTCAAGTTGACGCCACTCTTGGAACCGTTCCTCGCCAAGTGCGTATTCACCCTCGATGCCTTCCGGCATGTCGATTGTTCGGCCGTCTGAGAGTTCATATTTGTACACATGCACTCTCATCTCAAGGGTGCCGTCCGCTGTCATTATCTTGACCTTCAGCAACTCTCTTTTATCCTGTTGCCTCAGGCCTTCGATCTCTTCCAGGTCCTGTCGGGTTTGCTCCACATCTGTTACTTGGCTATCGTCAAGTGTAACGACGGTCTCCCAATCTTCGGTGTGGAAAATGTGTGCGCCGTCATCGTTTTTGCCCAAATAAATATACCTTCCAATCGTGACGCCCACGACGGATATAGCCCCGACGCTTAACACAACGGCAATCACCGCTGCAACCTTCCAATTCTTGATTCTTACAGACATGGTCTGTCTCCTTTCGATTTTTCCGAGAATTTCTCGCTGGAGTCGTTGCCGGTGTGAATACGACACATGTTCCGGCGGGACAACACCTTTGAGGTAGCTCTCTATTTTCTCAATATTCTCACTCATGATCTCATTCCCAACTATTCTGCTAATACACCCCAACGCACCAGGATATCCTGTAACCGGGCCAGCCCGCGGTGCAACTGGGATTTAACCGTACCTTCTTTTGTCGCCGTGAGCTCGCAAATCTCAGCAATCGTCTTTCCTTCGAAGTAACGGAGAATAATCACCGTTCGATATTTCAATCGCAATTCCAGCAGCGCTTTGTAGAGCAAACGATATTCCTCGTTTGCCTCGATGCTGTTACCGACTGAGTGTTCGCCGCAATGTTCGTCGTCCGGTTGAAGACTGACCATTCCGATGCGTTTTTGCCGTCGCCAGTGCATCCGGACCTCATTCGTGGCGATGCGAAAGAGCCAGGCTCGAAAAGGAACCTGCCGCCATCTAAATCGCCCCAGGTGCCGGAACACGGCCAGAAAAACATTCGATGTCAAATCCTCAGCAACGGTGCTATTGAAAGTACAATGGTAAATATAACCAAGGATTTCGCTGTAATACTTGTCAAAGAGCCTCCCGGCAGCGTCCGTGTCGTGGCGCGCCGCAGCCATTAGCGTCCGGTCTTCGTCAATCGAGTCGATCCGAGGTCTCAGTGAGCATTCCAACGCGTCGTCTGCCATTCTTTCGCTCCGAAGTCAGTCTTCACCTATTATAATGCACGAAAACCGCAAAGGTTGCATTTTGTTGCCTGCAGAAGAGCGCACAAAAAAAGCCGAGCCTTCTCCGGCTCGGCATGTAGGATTGTCTCTATCCTTATGTTTGCTAATCCGTCAATTCGTAATCCGGCGGAATCTTGGGCTCAAACTCGCTCGGATCCAGTTCTACGTCCCATTGGAACTGGTCCAGCACGACCTCGATTCGTCCGCCATCATCGGGTTTATTGACCGCGTTGCCCTCCAACAGAACGGGATAGCCCGTTTCCACACTGACCCATAGTTGCAGCATCAGGCTCTCAACGGGAGGATCGGAATCGTCGAGGAAAGCCGGGTCGGTGGTTTCAAGGCCTTCGCACAGGATCCCATCGATCATTTTCTGCCCCAGATTTCGACACTCGCAGGACAGAAACTTCTCAGTCCAGGCCTTGGGACTTATCTCATCCCGGTGATCCTGCGCCTCTTGTTCGCTCATCGGACGACGGACGTATCGTTTGTCGTCGTGCTCGATTCGCACCATGGTTCTTGCGCTGTAATCGCAATAGCGCGAACTGGTGATCCGATCTGCCTCGTACTGGTCCGTTCGAGTGTGCGTCGGACAGCCATAAATCATCCGATAACCGACCTCGCCGGGCCGATTAGAACTGGTCATGGTCCGCCGTAAGATGACTCCTCGGCTGGCCTCCAGCCTTCCGATCACTTCTCCCCAGGCGACACTTGTAGCTGAACCGCCGAACTGACTTACCCCGATAAGCACCGCGGCAATTATGACCGCCGCCGCGGCTCCTTTTGTGATTGGACTCTTCATGATGATTCTCCTTCTCGTCAGCGAGCTGGGTGAAGCCGAAGCTTTCCGCTCAGCCCGCGAAGTTAGCATTTCCACGGCGTGAGGGTGATTCCCTTTCCACTTTTCGAAGTTCGTCCGCGTCTCTTCCGAGCCGATGGTCTCACTCAACGCTTCATCGAGCCATTTATCGTTTTCAGGATGTCCCATAATCATCTCCCGTCAAGCCGTTTCTTTTCAAATACTTTGCGATCTTACGTTTCGCCCGGACGAGCCGGCCGTTCACCGCCTGAGGCGTCAGATTCAGAACCTCTGAGATCCGCGCCTGCGAGAACCCGTCGAAGTACCGCAAAACAATCAGCTCTCTTTCGGCCTCCCGAAGGCTCCAAACCGCCCGACGAATGATTTCTCGTCGATCCTGTGTATCGTCATCGCCTCGGGTGGCATACTCATCGCCGGCAGCGATAGTCTTGATCTTGCGGGCCCTGAGCATTTGTCTGGAAACATTTCGACAAATACCGGCCAACCAGGCGGCGAATCGTTCTTTACTTTTCAAATTCCCGATGTCGCGACAGGCGACGGCGAACACTTCCTGGGCCGCATCTTCCGCGAGGTCCCTGTCGGCCAGCATCGAATAAGCCAATGCAACCATCGGGCTGTGATAGCGCTCATAGAGCGCACCGAAGCTTTCCAAATGGCCATTTTGGGCGGCTTCAACCAATTGTGTGTCTGAATCTGAATCCACAATCATCCACTGTTCAAAGAACTTGCCGATATCAGCTTTCGTTATTATAGTGTGATTTTACACGTGAAATGTGCGCACAAAATCCGCTTTTTCAATTATCCCCCCCTCCGGCCACGAGCAAAACGGACTGTGATATCCCAGATGCCGTGTTCTGACGTGCTAATGCCGCATGTTTACGGATTTACAACTTAATGCCCATCGTCATCACTTTTCGTGGCGTTCTCTTTGGCCTCCAGCCGCTTCTTAATGTCGTCGACATCGTTTTTGAGCTGATCCGTTTCTTCCCGAAGTTTATCGACCGTCTCGCGCAACTGGATGATCTCATTGGGAACAAGCTCTTTGCGGTCTCGCAAGTCCTTGAGGGCTCTTTCGGCGGCGCGCTCGATTCTGTCATCCGGATTATCGCTCGAAAATGTATCGAGTACCGGTATCGCCCTAAAATCACCAAGGGCGCCCAGCGATCTTATCGCCCCGGCCTGAATTGCATCCTTCCGATGGTTCACGTAGCCGATCAGAAATTCACGAACTTTCGTTTTATTCTCTTCGTTCCGGCTGATTCGCGCCAGCGTCTCAAGCGCGCGGGCAAAATCCCGGGACCGGAATTCCCGCTCGCGGTCGGTTAGGATTTGTCGAAGAGGCCCAACGAAGAACGGCTCATCCAACATGCGAATCGCCTCGACGGCCGCACTCGACAATTCATTGCGGAACGACCTGGATTTGAGGTATTTCAGAAGTAATCGCCGCGTCTTTTTATGGTGGTACCGGCCCAGGTTGCGAATCGCACCTTCCAGAATGGCGGGATTCTTCTCCGTCCGGAGGACCTTTCGGGTCAGTTCCAGGCTCTCCGGTCTATAGAAATTGCCGATACGTCTGACAACGTCATGTCGAACCCGTGCATCCGGCTGATCGAGTGAATCGGCAAGGGCCCCGAACGCCTCATCGGTATGAATCTCCCCCAATGCCGCCGACGCCCTTTGCCGAACCCCATGAAATGGATCGTTGTTGAGAGCCTTTTTCAACTCAGCCACTGTTTTCTTGTCTTTCTTCTTCGCCAACGCATCGACCGCTTTCAAACGCCCGACGACATCCTCTTTGTTTTCCAATTGCGCGTACAGCAGCGGCGAAGGTTTGTTGAACGTAACGTTGGCCAACAAGCCATACTCCGGGTCGAACCGGACAATCTCGGGCTTGCCGGGCAGTCGGAAATAAAAATCATGCTGTTTACTATCGACCGCGATCTCTCGGTCATGGACCTTGCCGTCTATGACGAAACGGACTTTCGTGCGAAAATGAAACAGCATCACCTTGTCGGTGACTTTGTGCGTCTGCTCGACAGAGATTTTGGCCAGCTCGTCCTTTTGCGACCACTCATAGTTGATTTTCAAATCCGGGTGCCGGCCGTGAAAAATCCATTGATCGAAGAATCGGTCGTAGGATCGCCCTGTCAGCTCCTCGATCACCGAACGAAAGTCCTCCGTGACTACGCTGGTCAAGGCGTGGCGTTCGAGATAGGTCTTCACACATTTTCGAAACATGGGCGCGCCCAATTCCGTTCGAAGCATGTGGAGCACCCAGCCGCCCTTTTGATAAGCGCGGTAGTCGAACTGCTCCCCGGCGTGGTCGTAGGAACGAGTGACAATCGGTTTATGCTCGGAGCGGTCCCGGAGTACGCCGTGCGAGATACGGTAGAGGTTATATAACATGGCGTCGCGCCCGTTCTTATGGCCGTCGTAGAGCTTCTCGTAATACACGGCAAAGCCCTCATTCAGCCACAGGTGGCTCCAGTCCTTACACGTCACGTAATCGCCGAACCACTGATGAACCAGCTCGTGCGCGACGAGACCCTGGCTCGAACGGATAGTCTCTGTTTCCTTCGTATGGAGCGTGCCTTCGGTCAAGATCGTCAGGGTCGTGTTCTCCATCCCGCCCGCCACGAAATCACAGACCACCGCCTGATCGTACTTATTCCAGGGATAGGGCACGCCGATCTCTTTCTCGAAGAAACCCAGCATGTCCGCCGTACCTTCGAATGAGTTCTCCGCATATTCGATCAGAGACGCGGGCGTATAGAACGCGATGGGAATATCCCTGTACGTCGATTCGATCTTCTTGAGCTGCCCGGCGACGAGGGCGACCAGGTAATTCACGTGCGGTTTGTCCTGACGCCATGTCACGGCCTTAAGTCCGCCGGCGGAATCCATCTCCTCGGAGACGAGCCGGCCGTTCGAGACAACCGTCATATCCTGCGGCACGCGACAGATCACCTCCGTGGTCGATTGTTCGTTCGGATAGTCATAATTCGGATACCAGTGCGGGGCCAAATGCGACTCCCCCTGGGTGAACAGATGCATATCCCCTTCGGGGTAGCCCATCTCGGGCGTGCGAAAGTAAAGCCCGCGTTTCGGCTCGGCCTCGTAAACGATTGTAATTTCGGTCTCTACTTTGGGCCGAATCGCCGGATCGAAAGTGATCGTAATCGCCTCATCCGTCACGTCGTATCCTTCGATCTTCGCATCCGACGTCACCGAAGAGACATCCAGATCAACAGCGTCCAGCCGCAAATCCGTGAGCGGCTCGGCAATCGGCGCGAACCGGATCGTCGTCGTCCCGGCGACGGTTCGCTGCTTGAAATCGGGCGTCACGTCGATAGTGACATGAAGAATGTCGGCCTTCCGGTCCGGCGCATATTGACGTTCAGCGGTTTTAGCGCTATCCTGAAGCGCCCCGCCAATCACAAACACCAACAACACATAGCCAAGCAAGCGAAGTATTCGGGACATACTCTATCTCCTTTTCTGAAAGATAAGACTCTATACTACGTTATCCCTAATGGCGAAATCCATGTACCATTGCCAATCGATGCCACTATACTTCGATCCCCCATAAGCGCCAAGATCGAATTCGAGAATCCCTTTCAGACCAAGAGATAGAGACACCTTTGCTTCCGATCAATGGTGAGTTCCTTCTCCGCGCAAGAAAAAAGGCCGGTTCACAAAAGCGTCCGGCCCTTATTACAACACTATTACTATTGTTTACTTAGAAATGACCTTCTCAAGTTCCGCCAGTTCTTCAGGAGAGACCGTCTCGGCGTGCAGGTTGCCGAAAATGACGCGATATTCCTTGTCGGAGAGCTTCCAGTGCATCAGAACCTTACCCGTATCTTGGGGGGTAATAGTCTTTCCATAGTATTTGGATTCCTTTTTGGCCAGCCCAATGTAGAACTTATTGAGGAACCGTATAGGCTTCAGGGCATCCATTTTCTTGTTGTCCCTCTCAAGCCCTATAAGCCCTTTTAGCTTTTCCTTTAGTTGCAGTGCGGCGGCGGTTACACTTTTCTCAGATTCTGCCCACAGAAAAGCCAAATCGATTTTCTCGGGATAATTGCCGAACAATTCCACACATTGTTTAAGACCTTCGATGGCGTTCTCTTCATTGGCAGGCTCTGGAAACGTGTCTTGAATTGCGTAGCCATCCGGTATGGGTGGTGCCTCAAACGTGGACGCATCAACGGGGATATCCCACTGGAAATTGTAATCCACTCGTTGCAGACACATTCTGACATTTCCTTTAAGAGTAGCACTTATAAGATATTCGACTCGAACCGGCAAGAGCGTCTTCACATCCACCCACAACTTGGTACTGTACTGTTTATCTTTGCCGTTTACTAACCTTGGGCCCCTGTACCTGTAGTTCTGAACAAAGTAGTCGGCCTTTGTGGTCTGGAAACCTTCGACTTCAACGCCATCTACGATTGACCTGCCAATATTTTCATGGTTGGAATTCAGAAACTCTTTGAGAGAGGAGAGCGAATCTTCTATACTCTGTGACTGCCAATCTTGATCCTTGCTATCTGTTACCCGGCGTTTGTATGTCTTTCTTGTATATCCGATTTGAATGTTTCGCAATTTCTGATGGGGATATTCACATGATATTGCCGCAGTTATTTCTTTGCCATTGGGATCGCGTTTTTCATCAATAACTTTCCAGCCATATTCCTGTGACATCAACTGAGTACTATGGCTATCGAACAAAAGCTTATTAGGATCCTCTGCGCGAAAGGTCCTAAGAGTCGATTTGTACTTAACGGCCTTGACCTGCTCCAATCGCGCCAACACGTCCGCCAAGGCGATACCCGATTCTGTGCCTCTCCAGAGCGAAAAGCTTATCAGACACGCGATTGCTACAATCGCTGCAGTAGCGAATTTGGTTAGTGGACTTTTCATAATCGTTCTCCATAGGTTCTGCTGGCCTAAAACCAGTTTCGTTGCTTGAGATTGGCCTTGTGCCTTTACGGTCTCGGCCCAGAGATATTTGTCCATGTCGAGGCCGGCCTTGAAGGACATTTTCTTTACAACATTTT
>CAYZAT010000046.1:0-18331 GCA_964476475.1 uncultured Pirellulales bacterium | reverse complement strand
TGGCGGATTGCACAGTCTACCTCATTGTTTCTTTCAAAGAGACAATGTAACATAATCAAAACCGTAGCCGGGGTCAAAACAAAACCTCATCGACTCTCGGGCCTGAATAAGAGACGCCCAATGTTTTCAGGAGATGATTCATCCTAAGGGCTTGAAAGAAACGTTATTAGGGTGTATTCTGATGTGAGAATGATAGGCGTTTTGTGTGATGATTGAGGTCGGTTAGACATAAAGGAGATGTTCATATGAAGAAGAGTTGTGGCCCGTTCGTGGTTATCCTGATGATGTTGACGGTTGAAGCCTTTTCGCAACCGGCGCCGGGGGATGTGTTTCGCGAATACCTGTGGTCTAAGGAAGACGGCGACGCCGGCGGTTCTCTACGGGTGGGCGGCCGGGAAGGTTATGACGGTTCGATTGTGCTCGAACACGATTTCGACCTGGAGCATGCCACGAAAGCGGAGGTAGTCATCGAAAAGATTCTGTGCCATGACGGGACAACCGGCCTGGCCATTCAAGTCAACGAAAGCGATTGGATCTATGTCCCTGAACCTTCGACTATCCCGGTCCCTCGAAGCGCCTATCAGCACCATTTCTACCCGATAGTACGGATTCCCTTGAGTGGTCTCAAGCAGGGAAAGGGCAATACGTTTCGCATGAAGGTGGATGAGAAACATCCCTGGAACTGGCCTCAAAACCTGATCTATGGCGTACACTTCCGTATTTATTACGATCCGGCTCAAAAACCACATCCGGCCTTCCGTATTACGAGTCCCCAAACCGGTGAAACGATGGGTCGGTCAGTAACGCTGGCTATCGAAGCGAACAGACCGAACGACAAAATTGAGCAGGTTGATTATGTGGGTCTCTACGAGGATGTGAACTTCGAAGGGGACGGCATCTATCGCCAGTGGCACTATCACTTCTTCCACGGCCAGATTATGAATCATATAGGCTCAGCGACAAGAGCGCCGTACGATGCAACGTGGGATACATCCTGGGTGCCCGATCAGAAAGAGCCGATGCAAATCGCGGCGCGCATTAAAGACCACTCCGGCATGATTTATATGACCGAAGCGGTTGACAATCTTCATCTCGTGCGCCCCGGTTTCTCGGTCGAACTCTGCAAACCGTATAATATTCCGAAAAAATGGGTGACCCGAAGCGGTGAGAAAGAAGAATACTTCGACGTGACCGGAAACCTTGGCAACGCCGTCGCGGCTCAACTGGTTTGGTCCAGTTGGAGTCCGGGCTACATGAGGGGAGTTTATATTAACGATGCGAAGGTATTCGACAGAGAAGGTCCGAACTATCAGTATTTTGCGCATCGTGTCACTGTTAACGATGTGAGTTGTTTCGAACAGGGTGTCAACGTTCTCAAAACGGGTAAGACGCCTAAAATCAATGGGAAAATGGTGCATGGCATGGAAGTGAATTGGCCCGGCATCATGGTATTAATTCAATATCAGGAATGAGTATGCCTGTCCTTCAATTTTGCAGAACGCAACGGCAAATAGAACTAAGGAGACGAGAGATGGTTTTTAAATGTCTGAGTGGACGTAGTAGAAGATTTGCGATGTGTGTCAAGGTCATGTTAATCTTTGCCTTTTCGCTTCCCGTTTTGGCAGAGGTTCAATTCGATCACATTGTCCTGGATCGCGAAGGCCCGAAAGATCCGTGGGCGAAAATCATCGGAGATATTAATGGCGATTCTTTTCCCGATGTCGTCATCGGCGCCCGCCAGAAACCTCTCGTGTGGTATGCCTATCCGACCTGGACCAAGTCGGTGATTGCCGAAGGGGGCTACAAAACCGTCGATGGAGAGTTGGGGGATATCGACGGCGACGGGGATTTAGACGTGGTCATGGGCGGTTTAATTTGGTACGAGAATCCGCGGCCCGGCGGCGATCCGGCCAAGCCGCTCTGGAAAGCGCATAAGGTCGCCAACCATCCGACGCACGATATCGAGCTGGCCGACCTGGACGGCGACGGCGACGTGGACATCATTACCCGCGATCAATCCGAGTTCGGTCACAAAGCGGGTAATCGAATCCACCTCTGGCGTCAGGACGCCGGCGACACATGGACCGAGAAGGTCATCAATTGCCCGCATGGAGAGGCCATCACGATGGGGGATATGGATAAAGACGGCGATCCCGATATCGTCATCGGCGGCATTTGGTTTGAGAATACTCAGGACATTGTCAACGGGCCATGGGAAGGACACCGGTTTGGCGAGTGGCATCCCAGCGCGACGGCACAGGTCGCCGACATTAATGGTGACTCGCGCCCGGATGTGGTCCTGTCTCCATCGGAACTAAGAGGGCAGTCCTATAAGATGTCCTGGTTCGAGGCGCCTGCCGATCCCAAAGAGGATCACTGGACCGAGCATGTGATCGTCGAACCGATTGAGTGTGTGATTCACGGATTGGTGACGGCCGATATGAATGGCGATGGCCTGATCGATGTGGTTTCGTCCGAAATGCACCAGGGGGCCGATCCCGATGAGGTGGCTGTTTTTATTAATCGTAACAACGGGGCCTCCTGGCAAAAGCAGGTCGTCTCATCCAAAGGATCGCACTTTATCCAGGTCGGCGATATCGGCAACGACGGGGATATGGATATCATGGGCGCCAACTGGAGCGGTCCCTATCAGCCGATCGAGATGTGGGAAAATCAATCCGGCGGCTGGGTTCATTTGTCGAATCAAAAAGGCGATTTGCCTTTGGCCGACGTCGGGCGACAGGCGGCGTCGTTGATCCTGGATATCGACAAGGACGGCGTCAATGATTTTGTCATCGCCGGTTGGCGCGACGAAACGAGCATGGTCTGGTTCAGGCGGACCGCAGCCGGATGGAAACGGCACATCATTGACGATCGAAAAAGCCACATCGAAGCCGGAGGCACGTATTGGGATATCGACGGCGACGGCGATCTCGATATCCTGCAGGGCGGAAGCTGGGCGACAAACGAAGTCTGGTGGTGGGAGAATCCATATCCTAACTACGATCCCGAAACCCCGTGGAATCGATATACCATCAAGGATTCAGGGTCAAAGCAGCATCACGACCAGATCTTCGGTGATTTCGACGGTGACGGTGAGGCGGAGCTGGTTTTCTGGAATCAGAGAGCGCAGAAGCTTCTGATCGCCGATATCCCCGACGATCCCAAAGTTAAAAAGAACTGGTCGTTCACGGAAATTTGGTCTTGGCCCAAAGCGTTTAAATACGAAGGTTTTGCCAAAGCGGACGTGGACCTCGACGGCAAGATCGACTTGATCGGCGGCGGCATGTGGTTCAAGCACGAGGGCGATAAGACGTTTACCGCGAACGTCGTCGATCAAAAGTATGGAATGTCCCGCTCGGCGGTCGGCGACTTCATTAAAGGGGGCCGGCCGGAAATCGTGCTCAATTCAGGCGACGGCGTGGGGCCTTTGAACTTGTACGAATACAAAACTGGCGAGTGGATCAAGCATGTATTGATTGAGAAAATCGATCATGGGCATACCCTGCAAGTTGGTGATATTAACGGCGACGGCAATCTCGATATTTACGCGGCGGAGATGTATCGACCGGGTTCCGGGGACAAATGCAGGCAGTATGTTCTATACGGAGATGGAAAAGGCCAATTCAAAACGCAAATCGTATCGAGAGGCATAGGCACCCACGAGGGTCGAATCGGCGATCTGGATGGCGATGGCGATCTGGACATTCTCCAAAAGGATTTTCAGGAACATCAGCGCGTGGATGTCTGGCTAAACAATGGAACCAATGAAGCAAAAGGCGCCTGGTTGGATGACGCTTTCAAATATCGTGTGCCCATCAGGGTCAGCGCCGCTGGAACGGAGCGATGGGATAAGCCTGTCGAGGTGAGTTTGAATCTCACACAATTGTCCGGTCGGATGGGCGAAAGGGGGGCCAAGGAGAATCGAGCCATCAAAGTGGTCGAGGTGAACGACGCCGGGAAGGTAATCAATAGCAGTGTCGTTTGTCAATTCGACGCTGAGAATGCATGCGGCACACTGACTTTTCTGATGGACGGGAAGACGCCGGCCCGTTCGACTCGGATTTTTCATACTTACTTCGGCCCATCCGGTTCGGCCTCTACCCTTCCCTCGTGTGAGAAACTCGTTCGCTTGTGTGGCGTTGTTGACTACCAGGAACAGGAGAGCTTTAAGATCGAGTCACAAAATGCCACCTACTATTACCATATTCAGGGAGCGGGATTTGCAAGCATCATCGACAAAGACGGCAACGACTGGCTCAGTTATCGCCCCGGCGGCGGCCCGGCCGGCGAGTATCGCGGCATCCCCAATATGGGCCATCCCGAGGGTTACTGCCACCCGGGCAATACGGTCTCCAGCAGCAAGATCATCAGCCGGGGCCCCGTCAAGGTCAGCATTATTTCTGATTCTAACGACTTGAAGATGCAGTGCGTTTGGGACATCTTCCCGACTTATGCAAGATTAACCGTCCTGAAGATGCGAAAACCGTACTGGTTCTTATACGAGGGGACGCCGGGCGGAAAACTCGACGAGGATTGTGACTATTGTTTTCGCCCCGGCCGGCCGGATGACATCAGGACCCGGGCAAATGAAATGTGGGTTGGCGACTTGTCGGCCCCCGGCGGCTCAGGTGAATGGGTGTGTTTTGGTGACGGTAATCGAGCCATCTACCTGATCCATCATGAGGACGATGAGGAAATCGACTCGTACTGGCCGATGGAAGGTGAGATGACCGTCTTCGGCTTTGGCCGCAAGGGCAGGGGGCGAGAGGGATTGAGAAAATGGATGAAAATCGTCCCGGCACATTTCACGGTAGGTTTCTGCGAAGGTTCCGGCTGTTCCGACTTCACCGGGACCATCAATTCAGCGTACATTCCGATGAGCGTTGCCGTGGGGAATCCGCAGATCAGGGATAAATGAGGACGCCGTGAACGGCCTCCTGGCTTGACATAATTCGCAGAATCGCTAAGATATCACACTATAGCGCCAATGAAGACTCGGAGCAATGAGGTTGAAGATTCAGTGCGAATTATGCCCGAAAATGTGCCTGATTCAGCCCGGCCAGAGCGGCGAGTGCCGGGTGAGAATCAATATCGACGGCGTGCTCCGTACCGTCGTTTACGGCTATCCCTGCTCGATCAGCATCGATCCGATCGAAAAAAAACCACTTTACCACTTCTTGGCGGGCAGCCCCATTTTGTCGCTCGCCACGGTTGGTTGCAATCTGCACTGTAAAAATTGCCAGAACTGGGAGATCTCCCAATCCAATCCGGAAGATGGAAACATGGCTGCTTATTTCTGTCCGCCGCAGAAGCTTATCGAACTGGCCGAGACGCGAAATTGCCCTTCATTGGCCTATACGTACACGGAGCCGATTATCTATTATGAGTACACATATGACAGCGCGAAATTAGCCCGGGAGGCCGGGATACGCAACGTTCTCGTCACGGCGGGCTATGTCAACGAGGCGCCGTGGAGAAAGCTTCTTCGATATGTGGATGCAGCCAATATCGATCTCAAAGCGATCTCGGACGATTTTTATCGCCAAGTGTGTTCGGCGACCTTGAAGCCCGTCCAGAATGCGCTGGTCGTGGCGAAGTCCTGTGGCGTCCACGTCGAAATCACGAACCTGATTATACCCACGCTCAATGACAAGCCCGAGCAAATCCGCGCGCTGGCCCGCTGGATCAAACAGAACATGGGTAGTGATACGCCTTTGCATTTTTCGGGATTCTATCCTCGTTATAAGATGCTGAATCTACCCCCGACACCGCTGAAAACGCTGGATGAAGCGCGTCAAATTGGGATCAGCGAAGGATTGAACTACGTCTATATCGGCAACCTCGCCAGCAAGGAAGGCCAGAACACGTATTGTCCCGGCTGCAAGACGCTGCTCATCGAACGCGTCGGCTGGGAGATTCGCCAGATGCGCATCAGAAATAACTGTTGTCCGAGTTGTGGGAAAGAAGTTTACGGAGTCTGGAAGTGACACGCAGAAAATTGATTCGCCAATTCGTCAAATCATGCTCGGTTGTCCTGGCCGGCATCTTCGGATGGACTCGGAGCCGATCTACCCGAAAATATAGAAAACGCAAATTCACGTGGGCCTTTCGCGTCCATCGATACCCCGGCCGGGTGAAGCCCCTGGGAAAGATCAATAAGCGAAGCAAATGGAGCGGTTAGGATGGGAAAACGAATCAATAGATCCAATCATCAAAGCGGCGTGGTGAGAGGGCTTGTTCTGTCTGTTTGTATTTGTGGTCTTTTTACCGGCGATGCCTGTAGTGAAAAGAATCCATCTTCCGAACAAAAGGCTGAGCCGGAAACCAGGAATGTTCTGCGTTCGCGTTTAGCCGAGATGGGGTGGTATCCCTCCGATCCAAACGCGCTGGACGGGCAAATCGAAGGCCTTTTCCAGAAAGCCGACGTTCAATCCATCGATAATGTCGTCGGGCTGATCCTGCCTCATGCGGGGTATGCGTATTCGGGCCGGACGGCGGCGGCGGGGATCAAGACGACAAATCAGACGTATAAGCGAATTATTGTGATGGGCGCGACGCATCGACTTCCTATGGAAGAGATACTCAGTGTGCCCAGAGCAACCCATTACGAAACGCCGTTAGGGCACGTCCCTCTGGACGTCGGGTTGATTGACAAGCTACTCGAATATTCGATATTTTGTCACGTCCCTCAGGCTCACGAGTACAGCCGGGGCGGTCAGGAGCATTGCGTTCAGATCGAGTTACCACTGTTGCAGCACAGGTATAAGGATTTTCAATTTGTCCCGATTGTGGCGGGCCAATGCTCGCCGGAGACGGTTGAAAAGGCGGCGGCGATTCTCAAAAGTCTGGTGGATCGGGACACCCTCGTCATAGCCAGTTCGGATTTCGTCCACTACGGTCCGAATTACGGCTATGTCCCCTTCAAAGGGAATATCCCGGAGCAAATCAAGAAGCTGGATATGGGAGCGTACGAGTGTATCGCGCGATTAGACGGCCGGGGATTTCTTGAATACCGTCGAACGACCGGGGCGACGATCTGCGGCGCCGTGCCGATTGCGATATTACTGTCGATGTTGAACAAATCGACCGAGGCACATTTAGTCCAATATACGACGTCGGGCGAAATTAGCGGAGATTATACGAACTCAGTGAGTTATCTTTCCATAGCTTGCTCCGGAACCTGGGGCGAATCATCAGGAGTTATTCCGGATGCGAACAGCTCAGAATTGACAGAAGGGGATAAGGAAGAGCTTTTGACGTTGGCGCGAAAAACAATGGTTTACGCCCTGGAGAAACGGCGCGTGCCGGAGGCCTCCGATCTGGATATTACGCCCAGCGCGGCGATGCAATCCCCGCGGGCGGCGTTTGTCACGCTCAAAAAGCAAGGCCATCTCAGGGGCTGCATTGGCGACATCTTCCCGCAGAGGCCCCTGTATAAATCGGTCATTCTCAACGCGATTCATGCCTGCGTGAACGACAGACGTTTTGAGCCGGTCGCACTGGACGAATGTGATGACTTAACCATCGATATCTCGGCGCTCACGCCTCCGTCGCCGGTTGAATCGTCGGATCAAATTCGGATCGGTATTGATGGCGTCGTATTGAATAAAGACGGGCACTCGGCCGTGTTTCTCCCGCAGGTCGCCCCCGAGCAGGGCTGGGATCTCGATCAAACCCTCACGCACTTGTCGCAGAAGGCGGGGTTGCCTGCCGATGCATGGAAAGAAGGAGCGAGTTTCCTGGTTTTTCAGGCCGACGTTTTTAGTGAGAATGAAAAATGACGTTCGCCCGCGCCTTGCTGATATTCAGTTACGGCCTGTTCTCGATTGCCGCACAAACCTTGCTTTTTCGCGAGTTCGTCACGGCCTTCGAGGGCAACGACATCAGCGTCGGCATCTTCTTCAGCACGTGGTTTTTATGGGTCGGCGCCGGCGCGATGATCGTACGCAGGGCCAAAGGCTTCGCGGAGAAATTAACGGCAAAGGCGGAACTACTTCTTTTAGCCTATCTTCCGGCGTTCGCGCTTCAGATGATACTGATGATCCAGGCGCGCGAGATCGCCGGGATCGAATCGTATGCCTTATGGTCCGTTCGGAATATCGTGCTTGTCTCGATCCTCGTCAATGCGCCGATCAGTCTCGTGACGGGAATTCTATTTCCCACCATTTGCCGCTGGATCGAATTGAGATCCACGGAGGAACGTAAACGTTTTTCCGTCTCGCACGTCTATACCCTCGAAGCGGCGGGAAGTTTCGCCGGGGGTATCGGAATGACAATCCTGCTTGGGTTCGGCGTCAATCCGATGATGGCGTTTTTCTTACTCGCGCTCATTCTTTCACTGTCGGTCTTGGCCGTCCAGTTTACGGAAAAGAAATCAGGGCGTGAAGGTTTTGGATTGAGAGCGATACCTCGGATTGCCTCTTTTTCAGTACTTGTGTGTGCCTGCCTGTGTATTGCCATCGGGGCGGACAAAACATTGATGAGTCGCGTTCGCATCGCGAAGTGGACGAAGCTTCTTCCCAAAGAGGCACTGACAGGCTCCTTCCAAACGCCTCAGGCCGAATATCTTTACGGCACGTATCAGGGCCAATGGGTGGCGGTTCGTGAGGGCAGTGTGGTCGAAACGCTGCCGGACGAAAGCGCCGGCGGACGAACGGCGGCGATAGCGCTGTGCCAGGTTCCCGAAGCAAAGAAGGTCCTGGTCATCGGCTCGGGGCTCGGTCTTTGTCGTCAGCTTCTGCACCTACCTCGGATCGAGAATGTGACCTGGGCACATTGCGACAGCGAATACGTGCAAAAGATCAATGAATTCATCCCCCCCGAATTGCGAATCGTCGATCCGCGACTTCATATTCTGTCCGGTGATATTCGCTCGTCGCTTGCCGACCAAAAAAGATCCTTCGATATTGTGATTCTCAATTTGCCCGAAGCGACCAGTTCGATATTGAACCGGTATTATACGGTTGAATTCTATCGCGGAATAGAACAGGCCTTGAGTCCGGAAGGTATTGTTGCCGTGCGGACATCAGGTGGCGAGAATATCATGGGTACGGAACTGGTGAATCTCGGCGCCTCGACAAAGTTAACGCTTGAAAAAGTCTTCTCCAATCTCGTTTTAACGCCCGGTGAAGCGACGTGGTTCATCGCTTCCGATTCCGAAACCATTACCGGCGAGCCGGGCACCTTGCGAGACCGCTTTGCATCGATAGAGGGCGCGAGCCGTATTTTCACGCCCGACGCGTTGCTTTCCGTCTATTTGCCGGATCGAGCAGCCGCAGCTTTGGAAAGTTACTCGCAGGCGGATTTGCCCGCCGAGTTTCTGATCAATCGCGACGAAAAGCCTTTAACCTATCTCTACAGCTTATTGCTGACCGCCAGGCAATCCGGCGCACCGGCGGCGAGACTTGTTAAGCACCTTGTCATGGCCGGTCCTTTGCCTTTTTTGATCCCTATTCTGGTCTTCGTCATATTAAGGGGCCTCTATGTTCTCAGGCCCGTTCGAGAGGGGCGGGCGTCCGGCTTCGATAGCAGTGTTCTGGTTTTTGCCGCCGGCGCCGTCGGTATCGGCGCCGTCATCGTTCTCATGTATTTGTACCAAACGTATTTCGGCTCGCTCTATTTGCATATCGGCGTCGTGTCATCCTTGTTTATGGCGGGATTGACCATCGGTGCCGCCTCGATGCGCTATCTGCTGCGAAAAACAGCAAAATATCGCGTGCAGATATGGCTATTGCCTGTGATCATTATCCATTCATTGATACTTTGCGCGATCGCTTTTTGGCCGGGCGAACAATGGACGCATTTGACTTTCGCCATCGCTTTTGTTATAGGCGGTTTTTGTACGGGCTGTTATTTTCCCATCGCCGCCTTGCAATTAGCCGACTCCGGCGTAGAGACAGGCCGGGCCGGCAGTATGCTGGAGACCGCCGATCACATCGGGGCATCGGTAGGGGGGATTGTTACGAGTCTGGCACTGGTCCCCGTACTCGGAGCGGGGACAACGCTCTTAGTCTTCGTTGCACTCATTCTGGCCAATATACCTACAGTAGTTTTAAGGTTATTCAAGGCAGAGAAACTCGTATATTCAGGCACAACAGTTTTTCGGCTTCACAGTCTCGGCTATTGCTTATTTGGAATTGGTTTATCTATCGTTTTGTGCTCTAACCTGCTCGCTCGAGCGGGGGCGAAACTTAAATCCACATTACCGCAACTCACAGCTCAGGCACTGGCCAGCGAATTACGGATAGCACCCGAGTCGGGTATTCCTGTCGGGACGACTGATAAGATTGATTATTTCAGTGTCTTTGACGCCAATGACAAGCTAACCGGATATATCTTCAGTTCTCTGGATTTGGCGCCCGAAATCCGCGGCTTTGGCGGCAAGATCAATCTGGCCGTGTATGTGGACGATCCCAACGGTAAAATCATCGGTTTTCATATCGTTCGATCAAATGAAACGCCGGCGTATCTTGAGCTTCTCGATCCGTGGCGCGATTCACTCATCGGTCATTGTCTTTTTGAGCCGGAACCGTTTAAGGATATTCACACCGTAACGGGAGCCACAATCAGCTCCGAAGCGATTCTCGCAGCGCTGCAAACTTCGGGCAGGAAATTAGCCGAAGAAATTCTGAACCGACCCATCGAACCGGAAACAGCCACAAAATCCGAACATGCCAAATACCTGCCGGACATCAGCGGGATCTACCTGGTTGGCACCGTCATTCTTGCCTTGGTAGTAACCTATGTGGGTGGTTTTTGGAGCCGGCTGGGCGTTCTTGTCTTGACTTTTGTCGTTGGCGGCCTTTGGCTGAACGCTCAATTTTCCAGCGAGCACATCATCAATCTCTTATCCGGCCAGATACCTTCAATAACACTGTCGGGCGTCTTCCTGCTCGTTGTGGCTATCCCCCTGATCGTCCTGCTTTTCGGTAATCTCTACTGCGGCTACATCTGTCCCTTCGGGGCGGCGCAGGAACTGGTCAGCTACCTCCTGCCCGCCAGGTTTAAGCCACGAATACAACCGGAATCGATGCGTCAGGCGCGATTTGCCAGGTACGTCGTCCTTCTGATCGTCATCGGCGTGTTTTTCATTTCCAGGGATCGAACGACCCTGGGAGCCGATCCGCTCATTTCAGTCTTTCACTTGACCTTCACAACGAGCGACTTGAAATCAACTTTGCTTCCGGTTGTCTTAGGAGTGCTGGTTGTCTCTATCTTATATACGCGTTTTTGGTGCCTTTGTCTGTGTCCCGTCGGTGCCTTTCTCTCTCTGCTCAATCGAGTTGCCTTATTCAAAAGATACCTGCCGGCGAAGAAATACGGCCGATGTTCGTTTGGTTTGACGGGCAAAGACATGATGGATTGCATACAATGTGACAAATGCCGTTACGACAAAACCGCTGTCGCAAGGGCACGAGAGCAACGAAGTACACCTGTATTTTCAACGATTGTGCTTGTGGTGGCGGTCTTTGTATCGGCGGTTTCTATCCGAAGATTCCTGCAGGTGATTCCCGCCGGGGCTGATACGGAGGTGGTATCGGCGACCGGCGGCCAGGTCCGAGACGTCGATCTGCAGCGCGTCCGTGAAATGATTCGTCAGAACCAACTCTCCGACAAAGAAGCCGAATTCTACAAACGCCTCGAAGAACCACCGGAGCAATGATTTCCGACGTTTTCTATTTCCAGGCCGAAGTGAGTTCGATGATCTCCAGAGATTCAATCTCGGTATCACCGCCTTTTGTGAAGATTTCGATCGACTTCGGTTTGTCCGCCAGGATCACACCGTTGGGCATATACATTCTGCCGCCGTTCCCGAAGATTTCGATGGATGTGCGGTCCACCAACATCTCGATGCGAACTTTGCCGTTCACCGGTTTTAGAGGAGCGGTTTTTTTGCAGCACATTATTTGCTGTTTCGGGATGTTATAAACAACCGGCGTATCGCGGATCACGAAACCGGTTTCCTGTGCGTTGTCAACGCGCAACACGGCTCGAATATGCAACAACTCGCCGGAAAGCTCCGGGAGTAGATTGTCTTGCGGCTTCACTATTTCGTTTCGCCATCGCTGTTTGTTTCCGTGGAGTGTGGCGAGTTCGCGAATCGGTTCGGCAAACATCCGAGGTCCCGCTTCCGTCGTTCGCAGCGTGAGTGTCACCGGAAAGAGCATCATCTGGTTGAACGGCATCCCCGTCATGGCGACCCGGCCCCAGGCGATCTGGATTCGCCGGCCGTCCTCGGGCGGGATGTTATTAAACGTTTGTGAGGCGTAGAAGCAATTGCCGTGATGGAAAGGGATCGGCCCGGCTTCGGTGGCGAACTCTTTGCCGTCGAAGTCGCCGATGAGATACTCGCCGCTACCGCCGTACAGAATCCATTTCTTGTTGTTCTGATTGCCGTCGATGGGTAGCTCGAACAGCTCGGGGCACTCGTGGAAACACTCCAGCTTGCTCTGGAATTCCCACGATTTCAAATTGTTGGAGGTGAAAAATCCCATCTCACGGTCATCGAGATAGAGGACCATCACCCATTGATTCGTCGGCTCGTGCCGGATGACCTTGGGATCGCGATTGCCGCCGTTGATATGATCCAGGATGGGATTACCTTCATAAACCGTCCATGTTCTGCCGCGATCGTTGCTGTAGGCGATGGACTGGGTGAAGGGCTGACCTTTGGACATGGGATTCCTTCCGCCTGCGGAGGTATAAAAGCAGACAACCACCTTCTCGTCGCCGGTTTGGAATCCCGCCGTATTGTTTTCGTCAATAACCGCCGAACCGGAAAAAATCGTCCCCAAATGATCCGGGTGAATCGCATCGCCTAATTCGGTCCAATGGACCATATCGGTGCTGACCGCATGCCCCCAGGTCATATTGCCCCAGGGCCAGCCGTAGGGATTATGCTGATAGAACAGGTGATATTCGCCTTTGTAATAAACCATCCCGTTGGAATCATTGTTCCAGCCGCGTTTGGACGTAAAATGGAATTGCGGGCGCAGCTTTTCTCGGTAGAGGTTCTCTTCACCAATGAAGGTATTTGCCTGATAGACAGCATCGAATCCCTTGTTCCGGGCCGGATCATACTTGTCGATTCGCAGGAGAGCTTTTTGGTCCTTAAACTCGTCAATTTCCAGAAACACCCAGAAGTCCGGCTCACCCGGCGCCAGCTCGATATCGAATTCACGCACAATCTTGTCGTCGATAATCAAATGAATCAGGCGTTTCTTGACGCCGTTCTTGACGGGAAAATTCAAGTATTTCTTGTTCAATAGAAATTCCCGCGTTTTGTCTTTGATGATCTCGATTTTGTTATCGCTTTGGATAATGTGATCCACGCCGATATGTCCCCAGCCGCCGGTGCGATTGTCGACGATTTGGATCTGTGCCTCTTTCCCGCGCCATTCGGCGACGTCCCAGCTATGCCAATCCAGTTCTTCCGAACCGCCCGGCTGGTCGTTGGGACCGGTAGCGGTGCGAATGACATTCCCGTCCACTAATAGACTCATGCACGTTTGACCCGGGTATTTACCACCGCCGATGAGAAAGTTGATGTAATGTCGCTCGATCTCAAATAGTGGTGATGTCAGGGTTCCCGTCGTTTTATCGCCTTTATAGAACGAGTTGACCAGTCCCTTACCTTCGAAGCCCGTCACCTTCATCTGATTGTCCAGCGTGCCGCGTGCCGGACCGGGACCGAACGCCTCGCCGACGACCTTCCAGTCGCCGTAGTCTTTCCCTTCGAAATCCGCAATCAGGATATCTTCCTGGGCAACCGCCGTCAGGGATAAAAGCATCGTCCCTAATAGACACAGGAATCGCTTCTTCATTGGATGTCCTTTCACAAATCGAGCTTATCACCGACTTCCGTTTGTAGCTTCCTTAAGCGGGCCTTGAGCTTGCCGAGCCGGCGGGCGTTAGCCGGATCGTCGGCCAGATTGTTCATCTCGAGCGGGTCCGTCTTAAGATTGTAGAGTAGTGTCTTATCGATTTTCGGATAGTAGATCATTTTATACCCGTCGGCGGTGACCATCCTTTGCAGGTCGATATAGCCACCGTAGATGGCGTCGTAGTTGCGATCCGCTCGACCCTCGATCAACGGCAGTAAACTCTTGAATTGCACGTGCTTCGGTTTTCGAGCGCCTGCGAGTTCCAATGTGGACGGCATGATATCCTGGAGATAGACCGGCGTATCGATCTTTCGGTTTCGAGGCACGCCCGGACCATTGACCAGCAGCGGGACCCTGACACTGTGATCGTACATGTTCTGTTTGCCGATCAGGCCATGATGACCGACCGCCAGACCGTGGTCGGCAGTAAAGAAGATGTAGGTGTTGTCGGCCTTTCCGGTAGCCTCCAACGCGTCGAGAATGCGTCCCAACTGGGCGTCCATGTGCGTGATGATTGCGTAGTATTCCTGACGGTTCACTTTGACGGCATACTCGCTTCGAGGGAAGGGGGCCAGCCTTTCGTCCCGGAGTTTGGCGCTGCAACCGATGGAATCCTTGTAAGGGTACTCCGGCAGGAAGTTCGTCGGGACCCTCACGTTGTCCAGGGGGTACTTGTCCACGTATTCTTTCGGAGATTGCCTCGGGTCGTGCGGGGCGTTGAAGGCCAGATACATGAAGAACGGCTTGTCGCTCGTTGAGGCGTTTTTCAGGAACGCCTCGGCGTGGTCCCCCAGTACTTCGCTCCAGTGTTTGCCACCTTTCCAATAACCGCCGCGTGCGGTGTCCCACGGTTTCCACGGGTCCGGCTGGCCCTCGATCGGGCGGTTGTATCCCTCGGGCGTTTGATTGGGCATCCCGGGACGCACATCCTTGACGTGATCGAAGATATCCTCCGGCTTAATCCCTTTGACGTGCCACTTGCCGCTCATGTAGGTTTCGTAGCCGGCCTGTTTCATATATTGCGACCAGAACCTCCCGGCCTGCGTTTCTTGCTTGAGATTCGGCTCAAGGTCCCTGGCGTGCCACAGAAAACGGCCCGTATTCAACATCGTCCGGCTGGCCACGCACACGGCGCCATGCCAGGCGCCCTGATTGTAGGCGTGCGTAAAGGTGACGCCGTTGCCGACGAGCCTGTCCAGATTGGGTGTATAGATTTCATCGCAGCCCAACGACCGCAGTGTTTCGAAGCACTGATCGTCGGCGAAAATAAACAAGATATTCGGCTTACCCCGGTCGCCGCCAAAGGCCCGTATCCCGGGCATGGAAATCGCCGCAGCCCCTAAACCGATTACCTTTAAAAATCTTCTTCTTGTTAAATGTGTGTTGCTCGTCATGATGGTTCCTTATCAAATAGGATTTGTTTTCCCGGATCGTAACATATCTTCGGTCTCTCGTACAGAGGCGATTGAGGTGCTCGTTACGCTCATCGCCTTTTCAATTCAATCCGTTTATACCCACGCGAATACAATGCGCCGTGTCATCATGGAATGTCTCGACGTTCTCGCCATTCAAGACAACCATGTCCGGTTTTGTCGCCGTTCTCAATCGCACGGTAGTGAGAGGTTGTCCCTGCAAATGCACTTCTGTTTTTTGGCCCGGCGTGAAGACAGCATATACTTTCGAGAGCGAATCGAGAACGACTTTACCGTCCTTCCGCAGGTAGCTGCCGCAGGCGACAAAATAACGTTCTACCGAGTCCGGATCATCCGTCCGGCTTGCGTTCGGTCGTGTGACGGCAAACAAATACGCATCGGTTTCCCAGCCGTCGATCACGTTACAGCTATTGCGATGCATCTTTCGCCCGTCCGCCCGCAAGTTCAGATAGATATCCGTAACCGATTCCGCCTCTTTGAGACGAACGCCGATCGCGTCGTTATGTTCGAGTCGTTCGATTTGCACTGCAGGCTTTTGGCCGTTGGTACCGCATGGCAGAATGGCAGTGATGAACTTGCTTTGGCGTGTCGTTTCTTTGGGTGAAAAGGCAAGATACGTGACTTCCGTATCGGGATCGTGGTCCTTCAAGCCTTTCTTTTCGGTCACGGTTATTTCTTTCGGGAACAACGGTTGCACGATCGCATGGGCGTCTCCGTTGGAAATCAGTATCTGCCGGTCCTGTCTTTCGACATTGTCCTGATAATGCAGCAGCCATTCGAGCTTGCCCTCCTCGTGGCTCCTGACGTCGTCGAAGATGAGGATCGCATCGCCGATCCATAAGAAGTGACGATAATTGCGGGAGAACCGCCACGACGTCGGGCCGGTCGCATCGGCGAACACATACTTAAGCCCCACCGTATCGATCAACCGATGTATCCGGCCGGGTGTCACCGTCCCACGGTCGCCGTTCCCGCAGTCTTCGGGATTCTGTCCGCGGCCGTCGATGAGAATCACGTTGTGCGCTTTGCTGTGACGGTAGTAGGTTGTATATTCCCGTCGGCTGTACGAGCAATTGCCGGAATCGATAATCAAGGGTTTGCCCTTATGCAACAAAATAAAAGAGCCCGCATCCGGATGCGCGTGATTCCACGCAAATCCCGATTTAACAGCCAGCAGGGTTGCGTTATCATCCCACGATGTTCGTAGAATCGCCCAGCCGATATCCGGATACAGCATCGATTGGGCGACGTGCTTGACAGGAGATTTCTGCGGATTCAGTTCGTAATAGACCAGGCCCACCGGATCGTCCAATCCCGGATCGGTCCGGTTCAGATACCAATGATATTGCGGTTCATCATAGCCGTTGGCCAATAGCAGCCGGAGCGTTCGCGCTCCCGCTGCGTTCAGATTGCTGTCCCCGAAATTCACCGATAGTATTCCGTCTGATGTCGGGTAGCATGAATGAACGAAGAAATCCCCGGCCGTATCGAGCAGGGGAATATCCGGAGCCGAGGATTTGCCGTAAACATTCATAGTGGCGAGTCGAAACAGCAAATACTCGGATAACGCATAGTTGGCATAACTGACGCTTTCATAAAACGCGCCTTTATCGTCGAAGTTGGCCGGCTTGTTTTGTAACACGTTTCCCTGATAGGTGAACCATTCGGGGAAAGCCTCTGAAACGCGCTGGACCCAACATTCCGCCTGTGGCTCATCTTCCACCAGGGACAAGGCGGCCAGCCCGGCCATCGAGACGCACACGCTCCACCAGTTATGCCCCATCGAATCCAGCGCGTGAATGCGCTTCTCGCCCAAAACCCAATCATCCAGCGTGGGTAAAATCCCCAGCCGGACCATAGCTTCAGCAATGGTCTTTCTTTCGCCCGCGGACAGATAATCATAAATACTGTCGTATCCGACCGCGTATCCGTAACAGAATCTGGCCGTGTTGAGTTCCGAATGCCAAGGCGGATCGTGATGTGCGTCGCCGGCCCATCGACTCAAACGGCTGTAATGAATCAGGGCGTCTCGGAGTTTCTCGGCATAACGCTCTTCGCCGGTCATTTGATAAGCCAGTCCCAGCGTTCCCGCCATGCTGCTGATCTGACTGCTGGGTCGTTTATAGTTGCCGTGCTGGCCGCGACCGCCCTCAGCGTACTCCTTCGAGACCAATTCTTGTTCGAGAAGTTTATCGGCTCGCCTGAGGAGTGTGTTCCATGCCTCTTCGAACATAGCCTTGTTATCCATGCGTTCTCGCAAACGCTCTAATTTTTCGGCGGTAAAGAGTAATCGTGGGCGAGGTATTCCCGAATAGGCGTTTGCTGATGGGTCGGCGCTTCTTGCATAAACCGGTGTTATCAAACCGGAGATGATGATCATACAAAAGAGAACTGAACGCACCTTGTTAACTACCCTGTGAAATACTGGATATGTCATAACTATCCTCCCGGTGTATCAAAAATCGTAGGCTGTGAAGAACGGATCTATGCGTCCCAATAGTCGTCAATGACTTTTTGGATATGAGGGTATCGCTCGTCCGTTTCGTTATATTTTTTTCTCAAACGCAACAACTCGACTTTCAACTCTTTTACGACATCAGTGTAGCGCGGTTCGCCATAAAGGTTATTCATCTCGTGCGGGTCGTTCTTCATATCGTACAGTTCCCAGCCCGGCCGCGTCCGTTTCGGCCCGCCTTTCCTGTAATTCAAACCATAGAAGAAAATGAGCTTGTGATCCTTGGTCCGCACGCCGAAGTGGGCCGGGTTGTCATGATGCGCCATGTGCATCCAATAGCGGTAATATGTGGATTGGGGCCAGTCGGCGGGCGTCCTGCCCTTGAGCAGTGGAACGAAACTCCGTCCCTGCATAGTGTTGGGGGCTTCGAGACCCGCCAGCGCCAAAATCGTCGGGGCGAAGTCGGTATTGTTAATGATCTCATCGGTGCGAATGCCCGGCTTAATCATCCTGGGATATCTGACAAGAAACGGCATCCGCATCGATTCTTCGTACAT
>CAYZAT010000045.1:0-18375 GCA_964476475.1 uncultured Pirellulales bacterium | reverse complement strand
GATACAAGTCCGCAAGACGCTGAATTATTTCTTAAACGAAGGCTTTGACGTGGCCGGCCGGCCGGTTGTCAAGAAGAGCGATATTTCCGCGGACACGGAGGGGCGGATTACGCCGACCCTCCTGGACGACGGGAAGATCCACATGCTGGTCGATGTCAAGGTTGGAAGCTTTACATTTACATCCGATTCCGGACTGCCGGAACAAACCCAGCGGGATTCTACCACCGAAGTCGTCGTTTCGGAGGGGGATACACTCGTCATCGGGGGCTTGCGGCAGCAGGAGATGGTTGAGACGGTCTCCAAGGTTCCGTTTCTGGGCGACCTGCCCCTCCTGGGGTGGTTGTTCAAAAACAAGCAAAAGGAAGTCAAACAAAGTGTATTGACTCTCTTCATTACGCCCCATCAGTTGCAAGAAGGCCAAGCCGCACCACCATGGCCGCAGGTCGATATAGAAAACGGCCACAGAATACCGTCCTCGGATCCCAACCAAGTGGAACCATAGCCATTCCTTGCTTTTTTACGCAGGGAACAGCGGGACATAAACCACATGGAGCGTCAGAATCCCGGCTGTCGCCTGGGGTTGCCGCTGGCAATTTTGGAGACCTTATTCGGAGCCCAGATCGTCGCGCCGATATACCGTTCCGGGCCGGTTCGTTCGTCGCTGATGTAATAGGTCGTCACCATTTTGCCGTCGGGACGTTGGATACTTCGCACGTAACCGATATCCCGGTCCGTGCCGTCTTCGCGCAAGACGATCTGAGGGCCCCATGTTTTCCCATGGTCCGTGCTCAGGCGCGCCCGGATGCTGTAAGGATAGGCTCGGAATCCGTACGTCAGACACAAGCGGCCATCGTGCAGCTTGCTCAACATGGGCGGATTACCTTCGCCGAGGTATTCGACGGGATTATTCTCCTGAGTCCAGGTCTTACCGTTGTTCCGGCTGCGCCACGCGGAAATCCAGCGAAAGGCCCCCTCCCGACGTCTCAATGTGGTCAACAACTCCGTATCGGAGATGCGAACGGTAGAGGGCATAATCGCGAAGCCGTCGGGCTCCGGACCGATCCAGGCGATTCGTCTCCACGTCACGCCGCCGTCGGTGGTCCGCGCGCAGAGCGGGCGGCCTTCGCGCCCGTTCGTCTTGCCGACGGTGATAAAAATAAAGGCGTCCCGTTTACCGTTGACGATGTAGTCGGTTCGGGCGGCCGTGCCCTTCGTCCCGAAGTTCGGCAGGCGGTAGGGACCGTTCCAGGTCTTCCCGCGATCGCAGGAATATTCGAAGCGCGACGTTCCCGCATGGACGTTCTCCATACGAAACGCCAGGACAAAATCCGGATGCGTAAAGTCCATAGGCTCTTTGAGGTCTCTGATCGGCGGAAGCGTTTGTCCGGGCGTCTCGGTTCCGTGGAGCGAGTCGCCCCGTGGTATCAGGAAGCCCTTTTCTGCCGGGTGTTCATGGGTCCACGTTAAGCCGCCGTCTATGCTGCGCGCGAGCCAGTATTCCTCCGGTTTTTCGCGGTCGATGTGGTGGCGCGTCGCGCCCAAGTCTTTATAGGTGCCCCGGCTGTAACCGACAAGCATTTCGTCGCCCCAACTCCACATACCATGATTCGCCGGCCAGCCGCCGAAGCGGCCCGCTTCGTAGTAAACCTTAACGTGTGTAACATCTTCAGCCGTTAACATAGGCTCGCCCGGCAAGCCGCCCAACATTGTTAGAGTCATAAGTGTTGCGAATATCATTCCAAGGCCCTTCCATTTACTCTTTTATAACGATCAACCATAATTCCGCCACCTGGGCGCCTCGTTCGCCTTCGGCGCATCTCCAGGTTAGTTCCAGCTCCCCGTCTCTTGTCGCTTCATTCGGAATGGGAAATTCGCTAACAGGGATCGTACCCCTTTCCCGCATCTCGTGGATTACAAATTCGTCATCCGCGGTTAACCCGATTTTCGCACGGAACCGCCCGGTGTAGGTCACCCTGAGAAGATAACTTGCATGGGAGTCCAGATTCTCGTAAACGACCTTCAAAGGTGTTTCGTAGAGCGTCGTGATCTGATGCCTCCATGCCAGCGGTACGGCACTCTCTTCAAGACCTGTCTCCCGTACCGTATGGATCCATTCACGGCCTCGCAGCCCTGTTTCGAAACCGACTCGCGGCGATCGCAAGCTACCCGGGTCTTCTTCCCACGACGGATAGTCCGCGAGTCGGGGCGTGTCCACAGACCGTCCCAGATTATCGTAGAAACCGCCGGGCCCCGGATTGCCCCGATTAAGCAATTGTTCGATGGAGGCTAGCCTCGTCTGCTCGTCTTTCGCTTGACGGATTTTGTCGAACCGGGCTAAGAACCAAACGGCATTACTCAAAGGAGTATCCATATAATCCATGAAATCACCCCGGCCGGGCTGTGCCTTATGTTTTTTCACTGAGGTCTGAGAGCCGACGGTCTCAAATAAATAGTCCGCAATGTCCCAGCACCGATCTCTATAATCTTGAGCCACCGGCCTCCTCCACGTCTGGTTTAAAACAGACTCAGCGGCCTCTATTTTTCCCCGGCTGGTCCTATTGGCCGGGTCTCTCAAAATGTCCCTGGCTTTTAACTCCAGGGCGGTTTCATGAATCAGCCGCTCCCGAACATAGGCATCGTAGTATGCACGCAGCAGGCCCATCTGGAAACGATAGTTCTTCACCGCATCAGGCGGAAACTGCTTTTCCATACTCATCCATTGCTTCAATGTGACCTCAACGGACGTGTTGGCGATCAGAGGCCCCTGCCAGTTTCTTTCCAGCGCCAATAGACCCTGGGCGACATCTTCCGATACATCGGGGTGAATAAGCAAGCGACAATAGTCTCTCAACGTCTCGATAGCCGGAGTGTCCGGGTCCCAATCCTGGTCGCTCCAGATGAACTTGTTCACGTCGTCGTTAATTCCTTCCGAGTAGCTTATGCTCCCGCTGGCAAACTCATCAAAAACGTTATGAATCACCTTTTCTGCAACCGGGCGCGGATTGTAGCATTCCCGCTCCAGCGTCATGGCAAAGGCCAAATCCCAGTCTTTTACGGGATACTGGCAACTGATGCTGTGGGTAATATCGGGATAGCGGCGAATGGGAATTTCCGGGTCCACGATTTTCCGAATTTCAGGTAGAGGTGTTTTGATCCAGGGGCCGAATACAACGCCACCGAACCAGGGATGCTTGAGATTGGCGTTCCTGTAAAAAGATCCCAACCATTCCTTCGTCGGGCGAAAGGCCTGGGGCGAAATCCAGATTTTCGCCTTCGGATGATACTTGTTGAGGACGCTCGCCACTTGGCCGAGCCAGGCGAAGAGGATGTCGGGATGCAGGTCTCCCGGATCGCCGCCGGGAACAAAAACAGCGTCAATGCGTTTGAGCTTTCTGAAAATGTCTTCTCTCTCCTGCAACTCCTCTCGAATAGACTCCGGATTCGTATAGTCTTTTCCCATGTTCGGATACCAGATCCAGACATCCATTCCATACGAGTCGATGATTTCCGCCTGTTGGATCATCATGTCCATGGGCGGGAGCTTCATATGGGGACTCGTCAGGTCATCGTCGGTTCTTGGAGGCATGATCTCGATACTGTTGGCGCCAAAAAGGCCCAGCTCACGAATGTACTGATCGAATTGTGCGGGGCTCCAGGCATCGTAGGCATTCGTCTTGGCCCGATATCCAAGCTGGTGCCCGCGAATCGGGTATCGAGGGGATGAGGCGAGATACACTTCTTCCGGAACCAGAATTGAACCGGTTTTCATGCGGAGCGTGCGAAGTAATTTCCCAATACCGTAAAAGACACCGCGGGGATCATGACCCGCTACGATGATGACCCGGCCCTTGATCGAAAGGCGATATCCTTCTTTATTAAGTGTCCGTCCATCGTCAAGAATAGCTGAATACGCACCTGCGAACCGCTTGATTTGCGCCGTCTGCCCGACAGCGATAACCGGCTGCTGATTCTCCGGCCATGCCGTCGAGGCCTTCAACAGAACGCCCGTTCTCTTATGTATTTCTTCCTGGAGCACGGTTATCGCTTTGTGCTCTAATCGGTCTAATTTCGGAGGCGTCACGATGACGCAGTTAGTGAAATCAAGATGTGAACGCGAGGCCGACAAAAAGGACGGAAATATGAATAGTAAACAAGAAAGTCCGAGGATATGGGAATTCTTGAATGACATAAAAGCCCCCTTCACCTTTCAAATCAGGAACTAAACGATTGTATCTTTTTGTTTACCTTTTGAGTTGTCCTCATCCCCTAAAACAGACCGAATGGTCTTCACATCCTCTCTTAACCTTTGTTGAAATAAAGCGATATCGGAACTATGCATGATGATGTTTGCGCCCGCTTTGGCCCATTGAATCTGTAGTTCCGCCTCTCCGGAAAAATGAATCCCCACACTCAAGCCTTTTTCCCTTACTTTGGAAATGATATGCTTGACGGCCTCCTCGAATCGGGGATGGTGATATTGCTCCGGCAGACCAAGGCTCAGCGACAGATCGTGAGGACCGATGATAACCCCATCGAGACCGGGTTCGGCCAGGATACGATCTAATCTTTCCATAGCCGGAACACTCTCTATATTAATCATCAAGAAGCTCTTTCTGTTCCAATCTCGTAAGTAGTCTTTAAGTTCGGATTCGAGAGTATCCCGGTTGTGTAATGCTTTTGTTAATCGCTCCCCCTTCAATGGGCGTAGTTTCGTCGCCCCAACCAATTCTCTCACCTGTTCCGGAGATTCAATATAAGGAGCCAGAATTCCCGAGGCGCCTCCGTCAAGCACCTTGCGGGCCTCGTGCGGATCGGGAGAAGGAATACGAACGAGCGGCGGCAATCCATGCCCTTTATAAGCCACGCACATCTGAGCCAGTGTCGTCCGATCGAGAGGTATGTGTTCCGTATCGATAAAAACGAAATCCAATCCCGTACCCTTGACCGCCATAGGCCATAGCGGAGAAGGGGAAAGAATCGCCGTTCCATAGAGGCGTTCACCCTTTTTGAGACGGTCTAAGAATTCTTCGATACTCATAGGCTTATCCTGATTCCGAACATCAAGAAGAGAAGCTATTATTCTATGTTTTTTAGCATACAGGTATTCAGAAGTAAAGATGCTATTACTGAAACCTGGCGTAATAGAGTCATCGCAGATCGGACTTTGCCGCCTGGAAAATCCGGTCTTCTGGAACCCGTGCGGACTTTAGTCATTGAGAATTAGAAACCGTTCACACTACTGCTCGAAACGGAACCACACCTCTCCTTTTCCCAGGATTTCAGGCTCGATGGTGATCTCAAGTTTTCCGTCGCGGCTTTGAGCTTGAACGGGATTGAATTGACGATTGTCCGAACTGATCCGCACCTCCGCGCCGTTCGGAGCAGGCAGTGAGATCGTACAGCCGGTATTGGCTCTCACACGGTATAATCCCTCGCTCTGGCGGGACAAGTAAACAAAGGTCTTAAACTGCACACGATCCCCCCGGCCGAAATGATACGCGTAGAGCTTCCGCTTGCCGTCCCCGTCGATATCGGCAAAATCAGCCTCGCCCAGCGGGCCGTCGCCCTCGAGCTGCCAGGCCCAGACCGTGCCGGGGTAGGTAGCCCACCACGACTTGCTTCCGTCCTCGTTGACCAGCTCGCGATTGGCGTACTGCCAGCCGCCGATTTGGTAATTCGGATCATCCGGCATGGCAAAGTAGAAGAGGTGCTCGTTCGGATCGACGCGAGTGATTTCCATTTCGAGCCGGACGCCGGCGGGTTCGCTGTCGGTGCCCCGTCCCATAAGGCGCAACTCACGTTTGCCGTCCCCGTCGGCGTCGGGCAGATCATCCAAGGTTACCTCTCGGGGGTAGGACAGGTCCGTGCCCGGCCAGCCAAGGTACATCCACCTCTCGATAGGATACAGACGTGCCTTCCAGGATTGATCGTGGGCCTCATTCGTCACGGTTGTGCCTTTGATGAAATCGGTGTCGCAGCCATAGACGGCCGGCTCGAGCTCGGTAAAGATCAGCCGGCGCGATGCATCGATCCCGTCGATCTTGGATTGGTAGTACCGTGGTGTGCGAACGAATTTGGCATGCTTTCCCGACGCCGTCGTCATCTCAAAAGCGTCGCGGTGAAAATCATTACCGATCAGCGTCACTTGACCGTCCGGAAGTTTGGCAGGCAGGGCCTCGGTAAGGGTAAGGCTCCGTCTTACGTAGTCGACGCCGTGGATGCTCGTCTCAAAGGCGGGCTTGCTGCAACAGATGCTCGCCTTACCCTGAGCAAGATGCGTTCCGCCCACAAGATGCATGATGCGCGGGCCTTTCTCGTCGCGCGAAATGAATCCAAATTCACCCGCCACAGTGGTTCCATCGCTCAAGGTATGCCTGATCTGAGGTTTGAGTGAGGCGAACAGGGAATCCTCACGGCCGTTGTTAAGCGAGACGGCCAGGGCGATCCCTCTATTGACGTCGCTGCTTGCCGGAGTGACATCCAACTCGCGCAGCTCCCGAATGAATCGCGGTCCGGCGTGGCATTCCATCACCGCCGGATAGACACTCGTCAATCCGCCGGTAGCTTTCTCCCGCAAAACATGCAGGTATGGCATATCGACCGGATAAACTTCGGAACGGGCGTTGCCGATGTAAACGCCTTCGTTTTCATGTCCAAGTAGCGTGAGTGTCAAAGCTACAGGCCAATCCGGCGTGTAGTGCTTCTCGCCCTGGTAACGCGCCTGGAGATCGGCCCGCATCGGCCAGGTTATCACGAAGGGATCAGAGGTCCGGCCTTCAAACAGGGAATCCTCGGGCCGGCTTCGCAAGATCTCTTTCGCTATCGCGCTGGCCGCGGGTCTCAGGTCGATGTTGGATGTAACTTTGCGACCGTAAGCGCCGTGGAAGCAATACACATGTCGCTTGCCCCCGCGAACGCGGAAAACGTCGAAAATATAGACGTCGGCGGCATCGTTGCGAACCTGGCCGTCAATCATCGCCGTGGCGCGGTGGTAGAGTGTGACCTGCGGATGCGACGTGGCCCGGGCGCTATTGGCGGTATATTGCACGCCTTCCCGGGGCGAAAAAGACGTGGTCCATCCCGTCCCGCTCGTCGTGGAGCCGGAGAAGGTATTGCAAAATTCCTCATCATCGATCCAGACCACGTTATGCATGCGGTTGCGCCGCATGTTCGGGCTCGACGCATTTTTCCCGGCGTGCCGCCCGCCCAGGTCCGGCGCCAATCGGCAGCCGTGCGCGAAAATCTCCAGGTTCAGCGTATCCTGGTGGGCATGACCCCGCCCGATGCCGGTATGGATCGCGACGGCGCGTTTGACACGAGGATTCGCGGCTTCTTGCCCAGCCTCCAAAACCACCTCGCCGAAACCTTCGAGCACACGAGAGGAATATGCCGGTCGGTCCGCTTCACGCCCACGCGTTAAGTCCATCGAATCGCCGACGATAATCGGGAACCCTCCGGCTGCGTACAGGCCGTTCTTGGTATAGAACGATTCACGAAGTTGGGGATATTGCCCGGGATCGTTGAGGTTGAACCGTGGATCGCCTCCCGCCCGAACGTATTGGGTGAGAATATCCGCGATCTCTTTGAGTCGGGGGCTAACGTAACCGGTCGAGCCGATGTAACGCACGCCGCCTCGGCTGTAGGCGGTAAACGCCTGGTCGTCGATGCCCCCGACGTGGGCCATGCCGATGTGGACTTTGTCGAACAATCCGCCGTTATCCGTGAGCATCCGACGCGACACGTCGTTGATTCCCTGCACGAGAGGAATCAAGGCCGCGGCCTCGTCGGAGCGGATAATCCGGCGTTTCAGACAATCCATTCCATGCTGAAGCACGTGGGTATCGAGATATGTTATCACATCGTGCGGGGTGCGAATCCAGTCGATACGGGTATGGACATAATCGGCCAGCGACTGATTGTCACGGATGTAGTCAAAGAGTCGATCATAGCTCGTCGCCAGGCGCATTAAGTCTCCGCCCGCCCAGCCGCTATAGACGCTTTTACCGACCATCTGTCCCCAGCGGAGGTCGCGCGCCTGATCGAAGCCCTGGAAATAATGGTCCAGGCCGGGATACTTCTCCGCCACAGCGCAAAGCAACACAGCGCCGTCCCAGCCAGCTTCCTCGTCGCCGGACTCGTGGTAAATACGGGCCAAATCGGCGACTTTGCCGGGACAATCCCGCCCGATGACGTGATGCCACGTCTTGAAGCTGGGATCCGCATGCATCGTATTCCAGTCCGGCAGGCTTTCCCAAAGCTTGTCGGCATCCCGCCGGCGATCGTCAAATCGCCGAGCGCGAAATCGCCATACGTCGCCGCGGTCTTTGCCCAAATTCCACGTGCGGTCATTGTGGCGCGGATCAGCGTGGAATTCGGCTCGAATCCGCTTGAGTTCGTCGTCGCCGCTGAGCATGCGCCGGGTTTTAACACCCTCGCGCGCGCAATGGCCGAGCACATCGCGGACCTCAACCCGGTCGCAGAGTAAGGCCAACTTGCTCTTGTCGGTCAATCCCACGCGGAACCGGCACTCTCCGACGTTATGTACGGGAAAATACATCCGCACAATGACGGCATAGTCTTCACGATAGTGAACCGGCATGGTCCAGGTATGTATCGAGCCGTCCGGCGATGTGAAGTCCAGATTAGCGAAGACCCGAGCATCTTTGCCGGCGCCGTCGGGCGCGCCCTTGGGCGCACGGGCAACGATCCAAAAAGAATAAATGCTCGGATCGAGCCTCATCTGGAAACACAATGTTTTTCCCGGCTTAGCGAGCACGGCCCATCCCCCACGCCCCCCGTTGGCCTGCGCGTCTTTCCGCACATCAACAGTTCCTCGACCGGTCTCGGCTTCAAACGCCGCCACCAGCGGCTCCGATGTCTGCATTCGCACTTCAGTATCGTGCCAGGCCGGAGCCGAATTTACCACGCATACGATCACAATGGTCACGATCCATACATATCGCATGGAATACATCCTTTCGTTTTGGCAGCGAAAAAGAATATGAATCAGGCTTCGAGGCCGGCGGCGCGCTTGGCGGATTCGACGGTGTTGTAGAGCAGCATGGTGATGGTCATCGGGCCGACGCCGCCGGGGACCGGGGTGATCAGCGAGGCCTTCTCTTTCACCGCCTCGAAGTCCACGTCGCCGACGAGACGATAGCCCCGCTTTTTCGTGGCGTCCTCGACGCGGTTGACGCCGACGTCGATGACGACGACTCCGTCTTTGACCATGTCGGCGGTGATGGTGTTGGGCCGACCGGCCGCGGCGACGACGATGTCCGCCCGTTTCGTATGGTCGCTTAAGTTCCTGGTGCGCGTATGGCAGACGGTGACGGTCGCATTGCCCATGTTGCTTTTTTGGATCAGCAAGTTCGCCAGGGGCTTGCCCACCAGGCTGCCCCTGCCGACAATCACGATGTCGGCTCCCTCGATCGTGACGCCGCTATGGATCAGCATCTGAATGATACCGTGGGGCGTACAGGGCCAAAAGGCTTTCTCGCCTATGACCATATTACCCACATTGACGGGATGAAATCCATCGACATCTTTAGCCGGGTTGATCGCAAGCACAACTTCGGGTTCATTCAACCCATCGGGCAACGGCGACTGGACCAGGATGCCGTTGATCTTCGGATCGCTATTCATCTTCTCGACCAGCGCCATAAGCTCTCGCTGCGGAATACTCGCTTCCAGGCGATTATCATCCGAATAAATACCTATCTCCTCGCAGGCGCGTTCTTTAGCCGTGACATACGATTTGGAAGCCGGATCCTCTCCCACCAAAATGACGCCAAGCCCGGGAACGATTCCCCGTTCCTTCAGCCTGGCGACTTCCGCTTTCAGTTCCGCCCGCATCTCCGCGGCGACTTGCTTGCCGTCGATAATCCGTGCCGTCATGTACCACTCCTTAGAAGAATTTGAGATCTGAAATTTGAAATCTCAAATCACTTTTTAAAACAGGCCCTGGACCTTTCCCGTATTCACATCAACGTCGATGCGTCGAAACGCCGGATTCGACGCCGTACCGGGCATGAGTTTAATCGCCCCGGCCACGGGTACGATGAATCCCGCCCCTTTATACACCATCATGTCGTTAATGGGAAGTACCCAGCCTCGGGGCCGGCCCTTGAGATCCGGGTCGTGCGAAAGACTTAAATGGGTTTTGACCATGCATGTCCCCATCTCCGCGGCCTGAGGATCCGCCTCGAACATTTTCGCTTTTTGCAGCGCCTTATCGGTGTATGTGACACCGTCCGCCCCGTACACATCTTTCGCGATCAGCTCGATCCGTTGTCGCAATGGCGTGCTCAGATCATAAAGGAACTGAAAGTCGTTCTTCTGCTCGCAGGCATGAATCACCATCTCCGCCAGTTCGATGGCCCCGTCGCCCCCTTTGAGCCAGTGATCCGACACTGCCGCCAAGGCCCCGTTTTGCTCGGAAATGCTCCGGACAAGGTCGATTTCTGTTTTCGTATCGGTGGTGAATTTATTAATGCACACAACCGGAGTGATACCGCTCTTTTTAACCGTTTCGATATGTGCGATGAGATTCTCACAGCCTTTCTCCACGAGTTCGAGATTCTCCTGAACGTATTCATCCGCCAGCGGCAAGCCCGGCTTGACGGTCGGCCCGCCGCCGTGCATTTTCAACGCGCGGACCGTCGCGACGATGACTACGGCGTTTGGCGTCAGTCCCGACAGGCGGCATTTCAAATTCCAGAATTTTTCAAAACCGACGTCCGCCCCGAAACCGCTCTCGGTCACGTGATAGTCGCTCAGCTTGACGCCGATCCTGTCGGCGATGATCGAACTTTGTCCGATAGCGATGTTGGCAAACGGCCCGGCGTGTACAAAGATGGGTTGGCCTTCGACGGTCTGGAGCAGATTCGGATTGATGGCATTCACCATCCAGGCCGTCATGGCGCCGTCCACTTCCAGGTCGGCGGTCGTCACCTCGTTGCCCTTCTTGTCGTATGCGACGATGATTTTGCCGATACGCTCGCGCATGTCTTTAAGGTTCCTGGCAACGGACAAAATCGCCATGACTTCGCTGGAGACGGCGATGGCAAATCCCGACTCCATCTCAAAGCCGTCCATCTTCCCGCCCTTGCCGATCGTGATATTACGAAGGGTCTGGGCGCAAAAATCCATCACCCATTTCATCTGGACCCGCTCGGGATCGATATAGAGACGCTTCAGCCCCCGCCGGGCGAGCTTCTCGTCATCGTAATTTCGCTCGTGCTGCATCCGCGAGGTCAGCGCGACCATCGCCAGGTTATGAGCGTTCATAATGCAATCGATGTCCCCGGTCAGCCCCAGACAAAACGGGGTCAGGGGAATGCACTGCGCCAATCCCCCGCCGGCGGCCGAACCTTTGATATTAAACGTCGGTCCGGCGCTCGATTGTCGGATCGCCCCGATGACGCTTTTACCGAGCTTGCCAAGCCCTTCCACCAATCCCAATGTCGTCGTTGTTTTCCCCTCGCCCAGCGGCGTCGGTGTGATCGCCGTGACGTCGATATACCTACCCCCTGGCTTGTCGGCCAGCCGGTCGAGCACTTTGATGTAATCAACCTTACCCAGGTAACATCCATTGGGCAGCAGTTCCGTCCCTTGGAGCCCTAATTCCTCAGCCAGCCACCGAATGGGTTTCATCTTCTCTTCGGCAGCCTCTGCAATCTGCCAGTCCTTCATTCTTGTCGGGTCCAATGTCATCATCTGTTCCTTATTTCGGCTATTCTATTGCTTATCCTTAAGTGCGACATAAATAAGCGGGGTGACGACCAGAACGCGGTCCCTGAAACACGCGAAAGGAATCACCATGGAGTCCAACATCCATGTTCACATCAAATACACAGTTTTCAATTCTTATTGTACGTATCTATGGACTCCGAGGCAAGCATAAATTGGAGCCAATTAACCGTTGCCGTCAAGCCTGCCGAGCAGTATAATCCACCCAATGAAAAAGTTCACGAACTGACAAGATATGTTAAATTTTGAATGCGAGGAACACAACCATGTCCACTCCACACAACAACAAAGTCTCACGACGGGATTTCATCCGCAATAGTTCATTGATTGCCGCCGGGACCGTCAGCGGCTCGCTCGGTACCGTCGGGCGCGCCGGCAGCTCGGCCAACATCGAACGGATCGTCAAGAACGGTCGGATCCGTCAATCCGTCAGTAAATGGTGTTACGGGAAAATCCCGCTCGAAAAATTCTGTGTGATCGTCAAGAAAATGGGGGTGAATGCCATCGACCTGCTCGGGCCAAACGATTTTCCGACGCTTAAAAAACACGGCCTTGAATGCTCGATGGTGAATACTCACGGTTTAACAAAGGGAATCAACAGAAAAGAAAATCACAAGGAGTGCCTGGCGAAAATCCGGGACGCCATCGACGCTTGCGCCGAGTATAAATATCCGAACGTCATCTCCTTCCCCGGCAACCGCAAGGGCATGCCCGATGATGTCGGCGTCGAGAACTCGGTCATCGCGCTCAAAAAAGTCGCCGGCTACGCCGAGAAGAAACAAGTCACGATCTGCCTGGAATATCTCAACAGCAAGGTCAATCATAAGGATTACATGTTCGATAACATGGCGTGGGGCGTCGAGGTCTGCAAGCGAGTCGGCTCCGAACGCGTGAAGATTCTCTACGATATCTACCACGCCCAGATCATGGAAGGCGATATCATTCGCACGCTCCGCGATAACAAGGATTACATCGGCCACTACCACACCGGCGGCAATCCCGACCGGCATGAAATCGACGAGACCCAGGAATTGTATTATCCGGCCATCATGCGGGCCATCGTCAAGACGGGATTCCAAGGGTACGTTGCCCATGAGTTCGTCCCGAAATCGACAAGCGATCCTGTCGAGTCTCTTGCCTACGCCGTGCGCATCTGCGATGTCTGATTATGTGGAGGCTAAACGAGCCTAATCCGGTCAAGCTGATTGTAGGGATTTTAGCGGCCAACCATCGGTGTTTGCACGCCGCAGTGGATAGCGTGACGAGCACGTTCGGCCGGACCGATCTCATAAGTGAAGTCTGGCCGTTCGAGAAAACCGACTACTACAAAGACGAAACCGGCCCACGCATATTGCGACAGTTCGTTAGTATCGAGCGGCTGATCGATCCGGGAAAGCTGGCGAAAATCAAGCTTAAGACCAACAGGCTGGAGCAAAAACTGGCCAAAACGCTGCGTATCCCTTTGCCGAGGCCGGTGAATCTGGACCCCGGCTTCATCGAGCCGTCCAAACTGGTTTTAGCCACAACAAAAAACTATTCGCACCGTATATACATCGGGAATACGATGTATGCCGAAGTGACCCTGATTTTTGAAAAGGGGCGTTGGCAGCCGCTGCCTTATACCTACCCGGACTACAGAGAACAAGATTATTTCGATTTCTTCGAACGAGTCAGGGCCCAATTGCTGGAGCAGTTGAAAACGTATCGCCAAAAGAAAAAATAACATCGTTGATCGCCTGAATTTTTCGCGGGGAGCATAAGTCTCTTTTCTTCTCGTAAGGAGTTGCCAGTTTGTTAACATTAGCCATAGCGTTGTGCGTTGGTTCTTTTGCTTTGTCGGCTGTTCTGACGGCGCTGGTGAAAAAACTGGCCGGCCCCCTGGGTCTTGTTGCCCACCCCGCCTCCGACAGATACCATCGCAACGTGATCCCACTGGGCGGCGGTATCGCCCTCTTCGCAACGCTTTCAACCGTTATCCTGTCCGCCATAGCTGTCGTTAAATTTCCGGTACTCTCCGGTCACCTGGGCAAGTTTATAGCACGTTCGACGATCGACCCCGCCGATTTTCTGGCCAGAATCGACGAGCTCCTGGTGATATGGCTCAGCGTCGTCGTCTTGTTTACATTAGGTCTGTGGGACGACGGCAAGCACCTCGGCCCGTTCTTCAAACTCGCCGTTCAAGTCGCGGTGGCCATCGCGGCGGCGGCTTTCGGCGACATCCGGGTCGAACTTTTTATCGAGAGCAAAATCGTCTCCATCGCCCTGTCCGCCTTCTGGATCGTCCTGATCATCAACGCGTTCAACTTTCTGGACAATATGGACGGGGCCTCAGCCGGCATCGCCGTGATAACCAGCTCTATTCTCTTCGTTGCCGCAGCGCTGAGCGGCCAGATTCTCGTCGGCGGCCTGGCCCTCGTCTTTATTGGAACGCTGCTGGGATTTTTAGTATTCAATTTCCCCCCGGCCAAGATCTTCATGGGCGACGCCGGCTCGCTCGTCGTCGGATTCTTCGTGGCGCTGCTGAGTTTAAGAATCACTTACTATCACGAAGCGCTGAGCGGCCGGTGGTATCCGATATTGATGCCGCTGGTCGTCATGGCCGTACCGCTCTATGATTTTATCAGCGTCACCCTCTTACGCATCAGCCAGGGCAAAAGCCCCTTCGTCGGCGACACCCAGCATTTCTCGCACCGACTAAAAAAGCACGGTCTGACCGACACCCAAACCGCCCTCACGCTATACTTGGCAACGCTCTGCACGGGTCTTGGCGCCACCTTCCTATATCAGGTTAACCTCATCGGATCGATATTAATCTTCGTTCAGACGATCATGGTGCTCTCTATTATCGCGGTCTTTGAATCCACGGTTAAAAATGACAAAACAGCCGACTAATCCGGATACGACAAAGAGTAAGACGCTCGTGTACCTGGAGTACGTTCTTCTTGCGCTTTGCCTATCCGTGTTGGCGCTTCGTGCGACGTTTACCGAAGGCCCGGCCATGCAATCCACGTCTCAGGCCGTCAATCTCGGCGACAACCTCTATAGCCTGTCGATCTCCGCCGTTTTGGTCTTCTCGTTTATCGTGTGGATCGTTTGGAGCGTTTTGAGCGGAAGACTTTTGTATCGCCCTGCCGGCATGGAAATCGCCCTGGGCTTGTTTGGTATCGCCGCCATCGTCGCCAGCTTTGCCGCAACCGACAAGCGGTTAGCCATTACGAATAGTGTGATGCTCCTGGCGTCATTCCTGATGGCATTATTACTGGTTCAGCTTCTGGATTCGCCATCGAAGGTCAAGCTCGTTCTGGGCGTCATCGCGGCCCTGGGTGTAGTGTCGGCCTACCAATGCATCGAGCAACGCTTCGTTAGTAACCAGATCACCATCGAGCAATACGAGGAAGACCCACAAAGCATGCTCGAACCGCTCGGCATCAAAGTTGGCACCTTTCAACAATTCATGTTCGAGCATCGGCTCTATTCGCGCGGCGTTCGCGGCTTTTTCACTACGCGCAATTCCGCCGGCTCGTTCGCCGTGATGGCCTTTTTCGGCGCTCTGGCTTTGTTCGTCGAAAAATACAGACAATTCAAATCCGACCGTTCCGTCAAGATATACCTTTATGGGTGCGGCTTCATTGCGACAGTCATCTTGTTCAGCCTCGCCCTGACGCGCAGCAAAGGAGCGATCGCCGGCCTGGTTTTCGCCGGAGCCGTGTTTGTCGCATTGCTGAGGTTCGGCGAGCGAATCAAAACGTACAGGAAAATTATATTAGCCGTCGGCCTGATGGTCGTGATTGCAGGCGCCTATGCACTGGTCTCATATGGAATGAAACACGACCGTTTGCCGGGGGGAAATTCGATGCTCGTCCGATGGCAATATTGGCACGCGGCGGCGCAAATGACTGCCGATCATCCCCTGACCGGTGTCGGACCCGGCAATTTCTCGCATCTTTACACCCATTACAAACCCGCGGGGGCGCTGGAATCCGTCGCGGATCCGCACAATTTTCCGTTAAGCCTGCTAACCCAATACGGCCCGCTTGGCCTGGTCGCATTTTTAGGGATGCTCTTCATCCCGCTCTGGAGAGCATTGTCGCCTGCCGCTGCGGATGCCTCAGACAAAAACCATCGGAACGAACCGAGATTCAGAATCATGGCTGCAGGCGTCTTAATTGTGATCTCGCTCGCGTTGTTGATCCTTCGCCCGATCCTCATGCCCAAAACGCCGACGAATGATCTCGCGGTTATTCTCTACTTGATCGTAACGGTCTATATAGCGCCGATCGCGGTCTTCATCATCGCCTTCTTAATCGCAGCCGGCCCGCTTCGCGACACGCGACATACGACACGTTTTCAGCCTGCCCTGAGCGTAGTCGAATGGGATATACGAAATCCCATCACAACCGCCGGCCTGCTCTGTGCGATTTTAGGCGTGGCTCTGCACAACCTCACGGACTTTGCCCTTTTCGAGCCGGGCGTGCTGGCAACCCTGTGGACACTGATCGCTTGTTTGATCGCGATCAATATCCGTACTCATCCTCGCCCCCCGATTATGCTGACATCCACACCGCTGATAAAAGCCCTTGTTGTCATATCAGCCGTAGCGGTCGTCGGCGTTTATCTCGGGTACGCCCTCATTCCCGTCGCCGCAAGCACTGCCAAAATCCGCAAGGCCAACCGGGCCATCGCTATCGGACAATTCGACACCGCTCACGAACGATTGGAAAAGGCGGCCGGGGACGACGTGTTGAGCAACGCGGCCCAATCTCTGAATGGACGCTTGTATTTGCATCATTTCCAGGTCACTCAGGACAAGAAAACGGACCTGCTGCTTCGAGCCGAAGAATCTCTCAAAGCCGCGATTGAACGGAATGACGCCGCTTATAAAAACTTCGAGCGACTCATCGACGTCTATTGCGAGCTGGCTAAGATCTCGGTGACACAAGAGAAAACCAACTGGTTGAACAAGGCCCTGGACGCAGCGTCCTCCGCCATCGATCGCTACCCCGGCTGCGGACGATTGCATTTCAAACAGGCCCAAAGTGCCGAGCAATTAGGCCAAATAGATATAGCGATCGAGCAGTACAAAAAAGCCATCGACATCGAAGATCAATACCGCACCCAGTTTCGTCGCATGTATCCCGAGCGAGACAACGTCGTCAGCCGGCTGGGCGAAGAACAATACGGTGTCATAAAAGACAGAATAAAAGCTCTCGCTTCCAGGAGATAATAACCCAGGAACGCAAGGGCCACAGAAGGCTTATCAGCTTCCATGCCTGTTTCTACGGGGCAATCGAAACCCGTTTCACCGAGACGTCTAATGTAATAGACAGGTGGGCTTGAATATATAAACGAATAACCTTACACGTCGTTGTGCAATCCAAATAATGCGACAATGTCGCCAAGCATTCTTTAGCATACACAGGGTCCGCCGGGATATCATATTTTCAAAAAATACTAGTAATTTTACTGGCTTACTCATAAAAGGGTTTGTTTGCTGCTCACCTTAGCAGGGAATGAGTCTCAATGTTTGGCCCTTTCTTTGGCTTATGAAGCAGTGTCCGAAAAAACATCCTTTATTACTATTAAAAACTTTTAGGACCGATAATTTCAATAATATGGCGCTTCTTTTTAATAAGCGATAAATTTCATAGAAAGACTCGTTTTTTTAGTTGCAATCGATTTTATCGGAATAGTATAATGATTACCGGTAAAAGGAGATTACACAGTTTTGTGTATTGCTGCGAAAGGATTTGCGTTGAGGATTCTCTATAATAGCTTTTTTCGTTTATGATAGATAGCTACTTAAATTATAGGAACGGATGCCTTGAAGTAAGACGGGAAAACGAAAGCGATTAATCTATGTTTTCCTTGCGGATGTTTTGTTATGGGGAAGAAAGGGGGTTTGTGCCGATCAAAAAGTTTCATATATGTCAACTAACCCGTATTTCAACATGAATTAGCTAAACCCAGAAGGAGATTTAAGATGAAGAATGCACTGTTAATTCTGCTGGCCGTGATAGCCCTCGGGCTATCGGGCTGCGCTGACGGACCTTGTTTGACGTGTGTCTCCAGTTGCGGGGCCTATTACGAAAAACAAGGGCTGGGACCCGTACCGGAAGATATCGCCGGGAAGTCTCGCCTCTCCGACGAGTGTCAACGCTGGCTCGCATCTCAGAAGGTTACGGCTACCACGACACCGAAAGCCACCCCTAAAGCCGCAACGCGACCTATCGTTGCCCCCAAACCTATCCTCGCAACAAGACCGGCGCCCAAGCCGGTGCGGTCTGCAAGTTCGGAATGCGGCCAGTATGTCGCCTCGCAAAGTTATCCGTGCGGACAATCGGGCGTGATCACGGTAGAAAAGATCATGCCTGAGGAAGTTCAGCTCAATGCCCCTTTCGAGTATTCCATTAAAGTGACAAACCACTCTGAAGTGATGGTTACCCACGTTGTCGTTTCCGAAAACATCCAAGAGAATTTCAAATTCGTTTCAGCCACACCGGAAGCCAAGCAAGAGGCTGGCAAGCTCATTTGGACGTTCGATGCCATTTCTCCCGGGGACAGTAACCTCATCAAAGTCTCTGGAGCGGCGACAGATGTCGAGTGCTTACAGTATTGTGCGACGTT
>CAYZAT010000044.1:0-18535 GCA_964476475.1 uncultured Pirellulales bacterium | reverse complement strand
CGTTCCTGCACGGCTTTCAGCGCCGTATCGAAATCATCGATTTCACCCGCGTCTTTGAGTATCTGGACAAGCTCCCGCAAGACATCCGGTTTATCTTTCGAGACCAGAGGGGTCTTGATTACCTTCTCTACAATCATGTCAATCAGCGCCATAACTACCGTCTCCCGGACTTCCCACTGTGAAAGTCAATCTACCATTTGTTTCGAATACGTATTAACCCAGGGATTCATATATTTCCCAGACCCGATCCTCGTGTTTGACGATGAGCACGGAGCAACCGGCGGCGCGCATCGCCCGCTCGCTCTCGTCATAAAATTCGTCCCTCCGACTCCTGATCCTGGCCAGCTCGCCGATCACCAGAAGATCGATCTCTTCGTCGGCGATGGCATCGATAATTTCCTTATGAACCGTTCCTTTACTGCATTTTTTGGTCAGCGACACGCCTTTCTTAACGGCCAGCTCGTTGATGTAATTAAGATAACGCTCGGCGTCGGCTTCCATGTCGTGCTCGTACTCCACCTGCTCGTCCCGGAGGAAGATCCTCGCCCTCAAAAGGTCTTCCATCGCCCGCGTGTTGATCACGTAGTAGGCGATAAGCTCCGCTCCGGAGAACGAGGCCAGGCAGATGGCATACTGGGCCGCGGTGATCGACTGTTCGGTTCCGTCAATATACACCATGATTTTTTTGATGGGGCTACTCACGATCCGTCTCCCTTTTATGATGCCTTTTGCGCTCGAGATTCGCCTTGACCATTTTCATGAGAACGAACATGTCCCGTTCGTTCTCTTCGAGCCGGCTCTGAATATAATGGACCGTCTCGTTCAAGTCGGGAATGGCGATTTTTTCGAGAGCGTTGACCTTCCTGATCGTTTTCTTCACTTCGTTCGAAAGCCGCAACACAGAGATCTTCAACTCGGATAGTTTGCCGAGCAGCTTGAGCGCTTCCTTGAAGGACCGCAAAGCGCTATCCACCCAGAAGCTCGTTCCCATCGGGCTGTAGTGGGGGGAATATTCCTTGAATTCCGTCTCGATCACGGGCAGGTTCACGCCCATGACGCGCCTGGAGTTCACGGTAATGTCCGTCGCAATATGGACGGCCCCGGTCAGGTATTGCACTTTGAGCTTGCCCATATCCAGGACCGTCTGCTCCAGGGCCTGGTAGGCGCTGGCGAGCGCGTTTTCGACGCGGTTTTGAAAATCGACCGTCTGATCGACGAGCGACAGAAGCTCGATAATCAGAATATTCCTCTTCTGGTCCAGAAGCTCGTAACCCTGCTGGGCGAACTTCAAGTCGCTTTTGAGCTTGAGTAAATTGGTTTTCGTCGGAGCGTAATTCAGTTGCGCCATTTCGAAGACCTTTTATGCGCCGTAATATTTCTCAATTTCCTCGTCGGTAATGCGATGGAGCTCTTCGACGGGCAGCGTCCTGAGTACTTCCCATCCCAGGTCGAGCGTTTGTTCGATACTTCTATTTTCGTCATTACGTTGCGAGACAAACTTTTGCTCGAACTCCCGCCCGAATTCGAGATAATCATGATCCAGCGGAGTCAGCTCTTCTTCTCCGATAACGGAGGCCAGATTCCGCACGTCTTTGACGTAGCTATAGGCGGCGAAAAGCTGGCTGGCCAGATGGGGATGGTCCTCGCGGGTCATGCCTTCGCCGATCCCGTCCTTCATCAACCGCGAAAGCGACGGCAGCCCGGCGACCGGCGGGTAAATGCCCCGGCCGTCCATCTCTCGCTCGAAAACGATCTGCCCTTCCGTGATATATCCGGAAAGATCGGGTACGGGATGGGAGATATCGTCGTTGGGCATGGTCAGGATGGGTAGCGACGTGATGGAGCCTTTACGTCCCTTGATCATCCCGGAGCGTTCGTAGAGTTCGGCAAGATCGGAATAGAGATATCCCGGATATCCCTTTCGTGAGGGAATCTCGCCACGGATCGTAGATATTTCCCGCAGGGATTCGCAATAGTTCGTCATATCGGTCATGATAACGAGCACGTGCATATCCTCGTTGAACGCCAGATGTTCCGCCAGGGTCAGGGCCGTTCGCGGTGTGATAAGCCGCTCGATCGACGGATCGTCGGCGAGCGAAAGAAAAAGAGCGACGTTTTCGAGCACGCCGCTTTCCTCGAAGGAGCGGGTAAAAAACCGGGCCACGTCGTGCTTGACGCCCATGGCGGCGAAAACCACGGCGAATTCGGACTCCGTGCCTCGAATTTTCGCCTGCCGGGCGATCTGGGCGGCCAGTTCGTTATGCGGCAAACCGTTACCGGAAAAGATCGGGAGCTTTTGACCCCGGATAAGGGTGTTCATGCCGTCGATCACAGAAATGCCGGTTTGAATGAAATCGCGGGGATACTGCCGGGCGGTCGGATTGATCGCCATGCCGTTCACGTCCAGGTCGATGTCGCTGCGTTGCGGCGGTCCGCCGTCGATGGGACGCCCCAAACCGTTGAAGACTCTTCCGAGCATTTCTTTTGAAACGGAAATGGTCAGCGGCTCTCCGGAAAAGCGTATCCGGGTCCCCGGAAGGGTCAGGCCCGCAGTCCCTTCGAAAACCTGCACGATAACAATGTCCGTGGAGGATTCCAGCACGATGCCCAAGCGGACATTGCCCTGTTTATCCACGCATTCGATCAACTCCCTATATCCCACGGGGTGGGTCTTACTGACGAAAATCAACGGGCCGTCAATTCGATCGACGCCGATATATTCGCGTCCCGATAGAAGATTTCTTTTTTCTACGTCAGGCATGCAACGCCTCCAGTTGGTCCATGGCACGCTCCAGGCGGGCTTCGATTTTATCGAGGCCGGAAAGATCGTCGTTCGGTACGGTAAATTTCATTTTTACGATATCCTGATACACTTTCATTTTTCTCAACCTGGAAAGGACGACGCCGCGTTTTATCGCGTCGTAGCCGCGCTTCCAGTACATCGTTATGATATGCAGCATTTTGGCCTGTTTCTGAATCGTTGAGAACGTATCAATTTTATCGTAAGCGTTTTGCTGGAGAAAGGCATTTTTAAACAACGTACACGCTTCCAAAACGAATCGCTGGGTATCGGGCAACGCATCCGGACCGACGAGCTTGACCACCTGTTGAAGGCGCACTTCTCTATGCAGCAGATCCATGATCTCGGTTCGGTCGGAAAGCCATTCCGGGCTGATTTCCTGTTCCCACCATGTCGCCATGTCGTTGAGATATTCGCTGTAGCTATCGAGCCACGAGATAGCGGGATAATGCCGGGCGTTGGCGAGATGGCGATCCAGCGCCCAGAAGCATCGGATAAATCGTTTCGTATGCTGAGTAACCGGTTCAGAGAAGTCGCCCCCGGGTGGAGAGACGGCGCCGATAATAGTGACCGACCCCCTCTGACCGTTGAGCGCTTCCATCGAGCCGGCTCGTTCGTAGAATTCCGCGATTTTGGTCGGCAGGTAAGCGGGGAACCCTTCTTCGGCCGGCATCTCTTCCATCCGGCCGGACAGCTCCCGAAGCGCTTCGGCCCATCGCGAGGTCGAATCCGCCATGATAGCCACATCGTAGCCCTGGTCCCGGAAATACTCCGCCATCGTGATTCCCGTATAGATACTCGCTTCACGCGCGGACACCGGCATGTTCGAGGTATTGGCGATCAGGATGGTCCGCTCCATCAGGGACCGGCCGCTCCGGGGATCGACCAGCTTGGGAAACTCGGTCAGCACGTCGGTAATCTCGTTGCCTCGTTCGCCGCAACCGATATAAACGATCAGATCGGCGTCGCACCATTTCGCGACGGCCTGTTGCGTCATGGTCTTTCCCGTGCCGAAGCCGCCGGGGATGGACACGGTCCCTCCTTTGGCAACGGGGAAGAGCGTGTCGATAACCCGCTGGCCCGTAATCAGGGGGATGTCGAGTGCAAAACGGCTCTTCGCCGGTCGCTGGATGCGGATCGGCCACCGATGCATGAGAAACAGCTCTTTCGTTTGCGAATCCTCCATCTTCAATGCGGCGATGGGTTGTTCTACGGTGTAATCCCCCTCGCCGACGATCCATTCAATCGAACCTTCGTCTTTCGGCGGAACGAGAATCTTATGGGTGAGGTTCTCCGTCTCCTGAACGGTGCCGAGAACGGCCCCGCCCGAAACGGGGTCGCCCGGGTTGACCGAAGGGACGAAATGCCATCTTCGTTCTCTATTCAGCGAGGGAACCGTGATGCCTCGCGGGATATAGATTTCCGACGTTTGCCGGATGGATTCCAGAGGTCTTTGAATGCCGTCATAGATCGTTCCGATCATGCCCGGCCCGAGCTCCACGGAAAGCTGCATTCCCGCGCCATAGACGGGATCGTAAGGCGCGATCCCCGTCGTATCTTCATAGACCTGAACGACGGCGCTGTGCGTTTCCAGCTTGATCAACTCGCCGGTCAGGTTCTCCTCTCCGACCCGGACCAGCTCGAACATTTCGGCGTCCGTGATGCCCATCACCTCAATGACGGGCCCGTTCACTCGCTTGACTTGACCTATAATCCTGTCAGCCATAATTATTCTTTTCGATTCCTGGAAAATAACGCGTCGTAAACCTTCGTTCGAATGTCACGCTGGTGTCGCAGCATTCGCGTCTTGACCTGGTTATTAAAGGCGGTGCGTCCGTCGGCGGCGGTCAGAACAATTCCCTGGGATTTCAAAGGCCGTGCATTGGACAATGTCACTGTCACTTGTTTGCCGGTTAACTCGTGAATCCTCCCGGCCGTCTCCGAGAGCAGCTCGTGATCGATTTTGGGCCGCTCCTTTTCGGAGGCGTTCACTTCGGCGGATTCGGCATCCAGACCGATGGCGGCCTCCGTGATCCAGCCGATGAGGACGGTTCTGTAATTGGGATCGTCGATCATGGATCCGAGCCGTGTCTCGACGCGCGTCATGAGGTCCTGTACGATCGAATCCTGAATGTGCATCGACAGGCGCTTGGCCTCAAGCTCGACACCGGAGAGGATTTTCCTCTTTATCGTTTCCGCCTGCTCCTGCGCTTTCTCTTCGGCCTCGCTTAAGAGAGACTCGGTCTTCTTCCGGGCGTATTTTCTTTTCTCCGCCGCCTGGGTTTCCGCGTCCTGAAGAATCTTTTCCTCTTCGATGCGAGCGTCTTCTTCGATGCCCGCGATGAGTTCGGCCTTTTCTCTTTCTACAGGTTCCATATCACAACTTCAATCCAATCGCCGCATTGACGGTTTCTCGAATCCCCAGCCGGCCCGGCTTCGGACCTTTGCGGTCGGGAATTTCCACGATAAGCGGAAAACTCTCGGTAAACAAATATCTGTCCACAAGGGGACGGATCATATCAGCGACACGTTCCGTGATAATGATAATGCAGTTTTCTCTGTCTTCGAGCATCGCATCGAAGGCGCGTTTCGCTTCGCTCGAATCGGTCGCCACCTTTCCGGTCACGCCTACCATTCGGAATCCGAGAACGGTATCCTCGTCGCCTATGATCGAATACTTCATTGTAGGTTTATACCTTGTTGAGAATCAATATGGATGTAATGAATCCGAATACGACAAGCCCCTCAGCCAGGGCAATAAAGAGCAGGGCCTGGCTTCCGACCTCCGGCTTCTCGGCCACGGCGCCCATGGCGGCGGCGCCCACGTGGGAGATGGCAATACCGGCGCCGATCGCGCCGAGACCGAAAGCCACCGACGCGGCGATCAGGGCGTATTTCATGACGCCGGCCTTTGTCGAACTCATCTCCGGCTCTACGGATTGGTCATCATGGCTCGTTCCCGCCAGAGCATTGGCGCCAAACACCGTTCCGACGATCGCCATCATCGTGACAAGCAGAACGATACTCTGGGTGATTTGGGATTTGAGTTTTTTGCATGATGTCTCCATCGTCTGTTTCCTTTCTTATTTATCGCGACTACTCAATGAAATGGGGGCGTACAAATTTCCTGTTCCGTGAAAGAACTTCGTAAAGAATTCATAATAACTCAGCCTCAGGGCCTGGATACCGGCGGACAAACCTTCGAGGCCGATGACCAGCATATTGCCAAGAATAAGAATGAGAATGGAGAAAACACCGGAGGTCATCTCGGCAATCGTGAAAAAGGAGATCATCAGACAGGCGTGGGCGATGCCCAGTCCCGCCACTCGCATAAACGAGAGGGTGTTGGAAAGATAGCCGCTGAAGATTTCGAGAAGCTCGACGAGCCATTCCATCACGAACCGCAGAAAGGCGAAGATCAGATTGCCTTTCTCTTCGGGCGGCTGGTGACGATGCTGGAAATAACGGTAAGGTTCTTTAATAAACATTAATAGTGACGGCAAGCCGGCTAAAACAAATAGCGTCGTCCCCGAAGGCAATCCCTGGAAATCATTTGAGATCATATAGGAAGCGATATAAATGCCTCCGGCGTAAATCCACGCACCGAAGAGGCCGCCCTTGTTGAAGATCAATTCCAGCCATTTTCGCGACCGAACGAGATTGATCCAGTTAAAGAGCAGGCCGAGAAAAATGACAAAAATACCGAAATAGATCGTAATCTTAAGGATGCTGAAAACATCCCTGGCGAGGGAATCCTGCGCGCTGTGCCCGAAGATGGCGTCGTGATAATCGAACCAGAGCGGCTCGAAAAGGGCCATGCCGAAATAGGAACCGAACAGAACGCCGAAGCACACCGAAGACAGGCCGCACCAGACGATAAGCCAGGCCAGTTGGTACAGGCCCGTTTTGGATTCGTTGTCTCGAAGACAACGAACGCCGAGAAAACCGAGCAGGGCCAGCACGAAACCCTGGCCGACGTCCGCGAACATCAGTCCGAACATTGACAGATACAAAGGCATCACAAAAGGCGTCGGATCGATCGTGCCGTACTCGGGCACGCCGAAGTTGTGCACGAGCATCTGAAAGGGAGCCAGGACTTTCGGATTATCCAGGCTGACCGGAATATTATCGCCGATGGCGGTTTCGCTGCCGGCTTCGTTCCATTCCAGATAACAGCGATTTTTGCACGCCTGTTTAATCTTCCGAGTCAATACCCTTTTCTGGGAGAAGGGAAGCCAGCCGGTAAAAATAACCGTTCGCGCGGAGGATTTGAACGTGCCCTGGATTCGGTAGATCAGCTCGTTGACGCGCAGATTGCTCCAAACCTCGATGAGGCGTTTTTCTTCCTTTTTGGCCAGGTCGTGGACCTTCTTTTCGGCGTTCTGCTGCTCATGCGCCAATTTTTCCAGCTTTTCGGTGAGGCCCTCGGCGACATCCTTCTTAACCGACCGCAACTCGTCCGGCAGCTCGATCCGGGTCCATCCCACCTTGGCGAGGATTTTATGAATCTGCTCGCGGTCTCGCTTCATGGAAATCAGGAACTGGTGGGACATGTCCTTTTCCCGATCCATCGCAATATTCAGTGAAGGCAAATCCTTCAACTCGGTTTCAAGCAGTTCCACCTTCGCGACCGGGAGTTTCCCGATCTGCATGGAGATCAGCGAATGTTTGGCCGGAAGGGTCACATCGGCCAGACCGATGCCGTAGCGCTCCACCTGCCGCTGGATGTCTTCGAGTTTCAGTATTTCCTGCTGGAGGATTCGTTGTTTTTCACGGATGCCGTCGCGTTCTGAAACAATGAGATCGAGATGACTTTCCTCTTTTTTGATATCGACCGGTTTGCGATTGGCCAGGTGCGTCTCTTTCGGGGGCGAGGGGATAATGTCGCCCGCATATAGAAAGCCTTCGATCCGCTTTCTCAAATCGGCTATCTCCGTGATGGAGACTTTGGGCTTAACCGACGACAGATCGTCCGAGGTTTGATCATCGACCTCCGAGATGTCGATGAGCTGCATGACGCCTTCACGAAGAAGCGTTTCCGCGACGCGCTCGGAATCCCGCGCCAGCACCACGGCGAAAAGTTGTATCATCTCGGTCGTGAACATTACATCATGCTCTCAATGCGATCCTGTTGTATGCCATATTCTTTGGCGTTCAATACCATTCTGATTTTTCTGAGCTCGTTTCGCTTCAGGATAAAGTAGGACAGTATAATCCCTATCGTAAATGGATACCCGGATAAAATCCGATGCACCTCGTGGTTCATGATCTCTTCCAGGATCCGGCGGACAAGAAGCAACCGAGACGTGCTGTCCGGCGTCTGGGAGGACAGTAAGGTCGAAAGGCCCGGATATTTGCTTTTAACAAACCCCTGAAGCACCGACGTGACGTTTTGAGCGCCATAGAGTTCGTCGAGGTTGGCTTTGTCAAGATTGAAGCCGCCCGGAACAATCGCCGCCAGTACCGCCTCCTGCGGAAGATCATAGAAATTCTTGAACCGAATAATCCAGTTGATGTTTTGCAGGTCAATCTCGACGCCGGTCAGTCTTAGCGCAATCGAATAATCCCTCCGGTCCAGCTTGCCAATCGCGGTCAGAAGGTTGTTATAATAGAAATGATCGAGGCCGATTTCCATGCGGAACAGAGAGCCTTCCGATTCGACGGTGCGGCTGTATTTCTTGATGATTCGGCTGTAGGGCGTTCCTTCACATGCCCCCGCAATTTCATCAAAACTGTCGGCATTCACCACGATATCGATCGGGATGTCGTGAATAATGCGGTCGTACAGAATGTAGTGGATATCGGCGTCGGGGGATTGGTTCCGAATCTTTCGCTCGAAGTAGATGCGTATCGCATTTTTGAGATTGTCGATTTCAAACCGGGCCAGAAGCGCCTCGATCAGATCGAGAGAATTCGGATGAAGATATTGACGGATGCTTTTATAGAGTTCGATTTCGTCTTTGAGCAGTTCCAGCTCCGCCTGTTTCAAATCGCCCGTTTTAGAATAGACCTCTTCAAGACGAGCAAAGGGCGTTCCCTGCAAAAGGACCAGCGCCGCATCCAGCGACGGCGCTTTGGCTAATTCCGTAAAGCTCTCATCCGACAGAATCTTGCTGATCCGTGCCCTCAGCTTGGCGTTAATAAAAGCATATTTCGACAACGAGCGAGACATAGATAAAGGATTAGAAATCAAAGATCAAAAATCAAAATTGTGGAGGCCCTTCGGGCCGACTTCCTCAATTTTACATTTTACACTTTAAATTTTAAGTTCAGTTTCTAATACGATCCGGCAAATATCCTCGACCAGGGTATCCGTTACATGGGTGTTGCGATTGAGCAGAGTCTCTTTCTCCCGGTCGATCTGCTTGAGTTTCTCCTCCCGAAGACGCTCCGCTTCCTTTTTGGCCTCTTCCACTTTCGATTGCATTATCTCGCGGGCTTTTTCCCGGGCCTCGGCGATCTTCTCCGACGTTTCTTTTTCGGCGGAGCGAATGATCTCAGAAGCCTTTTCCCGCGTTTGTTTGAGAGCGGTACTGACCTTCTGCTCCGCCTGAAGGACTTCTTCAATAATTCGTTTCATACCGTTCACACCTTAATCACATCCACTGGGTACCCATCAGCGCAAACCGGGATTTTACAAAGCACGCGATGATATTGCCAGTCCTTAAATTCAAAAAAAGAAGATAAAAAGGGGGTAAGGGAAGAGCGGCGAATCATCTATCCTTCTTCCTGCCGTCTATCGCTTTTCCATCCTCCGGCTTATGTGGCGGGCAGGAAGTTAAGAAACTCGAAATCGCCCGGATTGTCCTGGGCGGCCTGGGCGTAGCTGGGAACGACCTGTTCGAGCGTTTGCCGGCTATCCCCGAAATGCCGCATGAAGATTTCGCCGAACACGGCGCGGAAGTCCGTTTTCCTCCTGAGGTAGCGGTCGTTGTCGCTGAAGAGATCTCCCGGCAACCATGTCAGCTCGTCGCAATTATACACGCCGCCCCGGACCCGGCCGCCGGCCACGAACATAACGCCGGCGTGAGCGTGGTCGGTGCCCGCACTGCCGTTTTCCTTCGAGGTCCGCCCGAACTCCGTCATCGTCACAATAATCAGCTTATCCCACTGCTCTTGCAGGTCCCGGAAAAGGGCCCGATACCCCTGGGCCACTTGCCTCAACAGGTTTGCCTGGCGCCCGTTGATTTGCCCTTGATTCGTATGCGTGTCCCAGCCTCCGATATTGACGCCGAGCACGCGAACCGGGGTCCTTTTTAGGAGCATGGCGATCTGGGCAAGCCTGCTGCCGAAGCTTCCGCCGGGATAGACGGCGCCATCGACCGGCTCATAAGGACCCTGGGCCACGGCCTCCTGCACGATACTCATCGCATTCGTTAACGCCAGGCCCGTGCCATAAACCAGATCCCGGTAGGGCTTCTCCGGAGAATCATATGAACCCCCATAGGTCCCGAGCAGCCCGCTGCCGTCCGGGCCTTGTGGGGTGCCGGGCCGTTGGCCGATGAATTTATGGACCTCGTCGGGATGGCCGGAAAAGGTGAACGTCTGCGGATTTTGAATCGTCGGGATAGGCAGAGGGCCTCTGAGCGCGACCATTTGATTGCCGGACACTCCCGCGGCGACCAGGTTGTTCTCCATCGGATGCATCGTCAGGGCGACCTGGCGATAGATCATGCCTTCCTCGAACGTCGGGTCGCCGGGCATGCCGGTTTCCCAGTAACGCTGGCTGTCGAAGTGCGATTTCGATTGTCCGGCATAACCCACGCGATGGATCATCGCCAGGTTTCCCGGCCCGCGGATACCCGTCAGGTCCGAATGATCGTAGATCTCCATCATCGCCGCCAGGCTCGGATGCAGGCGCGCAAAGCCGTTGCCGAGATCGATCGCACGAGCGGGCGGGATATATAAAGAAGGACGATTGGCCGTATTGTATTCGGGATCGCCGTATGGAATAACAGTATTGACACCGTCGTTACCGCCACGTTGGAAGATGAAGATCATCTTCGTAGCTTCGTCCCCATCGTTCGCAAGCAGCTTGCTTTTGAAGAGGCCCGGGCAGAGAAGACCAAGCCCCATCCCTATGGCCGTCCTACTTCCCGCACGAAGGAATTCGCGTCGCGTGCAGTGCTTGTACGATGTTTTGCTTGAGTTTTTCATTTCGATAATTCCTCTTACTGGAAGTTCCACTGCGGCATACTGAGCAGCAGGCCGACAAATAACTGGATCCGCTCCTGGAATTCCTGCGGTTTCGATGGGTCCAGCGGCTGCGGCATGCCGTTGAGGTTCGTGATTAGGTACACAACAAGTAAGTTTCTGTTGGCGGCGGACAACGTGCTCTGAAAAAGCAGCTCGTCAAAGAATCCGACGATCTGTTCGGCCGATTCCAGATTTCTCTCCTCGATGAAACCAACGGCATTCCAAAAGAATTCGTCGTTGCGATTCAGCGCCAGATCGCGGGCGAAGCTGATGCGCTCGAGCATGGAGGCCGTATCGATCCAGTGGGTTCCCAACTCGCCAAATCCGTCGGGATCGTCGCGTGTGAACAGGTGCATGCCCATACCGTCGTTGATCTGAGGAAGGCCGGCCCCGCTCGCTTCGGCATCGAGAGCACGCAGGCTGCTGTTGACGTATTCAATCGGTGTCTTGACCTTGTTGCGATACGCGCCGGGCGTCCAGAAAAGATTGGACTGATCTTCCGGATCGAGAATCGCATTCATCACCGTTGCAATGTTGCCGGCGGGAAACGTTGAATTCCAGGCGACGATCGCATCCGTAAGCAACTCGACGAGTTCCGCCGGGGCGCTGCCGTCTTTGTAATTCGCCAGGGTGAGTTCATCGGAGACAAACTTCTGGATCAGCTTAATACAGATGAATTCCACGGTGGAGGGATGGCCGGCTAACCCCCGGACGACATCCAGTGCGTCGAAAAGCCCCGCAGATCCGGTACGTCCCGAGGGGATATTAAAACCGTTGCGACCGCCCCCGAAAAGCGTTTTAGCGCTCGTATCGTGTTGATTCGGATCGAAACGGAACGTCCATACGCCGTTTTGATCCCCGTTTTCAATACTCCCGGGCTGAATATCACGCCGAAGGAGCCTGGGGAGAATGGACAGGTCCGAACTATTGAGACTGCTATTGTGCACCTGGATCGCCAGCACGTTCACGCCGGTTTCTGCGATATTGCGAAAGCGTTTCAAACCGATGTATTCCGCCGGCCCGGTGACTTCGTGGCTGCCGTTGGCATTGCGATTATAGGCCGGGGGGGACCCGCGGTTTGCCATATTGGCGCTGCGGGCGATTTCTACTCCATTGAAATAGGCCACGTAGCCGTCATCGTAGGCCATCTCCAGGATCATGTTCTCTATTTGCGCGGGATCGTCCAGGAGGAACTTTCGCCGGAGATAAATCGAGAAATAGTTGCCCCGCATGTCATCGAGGACCGTTGCATCGTCTCCATCTCCATATCCGATTCCCGTCACGCCGCGATTCCATCCGGCGTCGCCGAATCCGACCGCCGTCCAGGCCGTCGTGGGTTCGCCTTCGTCGCCGGGGCTGGGTTCGCGAATTCCTTTGAAATACCTCCAGCCGGACCCTAAATCGAGAAAGGTCATTTCCTCGAATTTCACGCCGCAGTCGCTCGGAGGCTCGAGGGCGGAGTCGGGGAAGTTCTTCGCCTGCTCCGGCGGAACCTTGCAGATGCCCCAACCGGTGAAGCATTTGGCCAACTGCTCGATGTCCTGCTGGGTGTAGCCGTTGTCCACACCGAAGGCGAACAGCTCCAGAATCTCCCGGGCATAATTTTCATTCGGCGCCCCCTTGACGTTGAGAACGTTATCGAGGTAAACGAGCATACTCGGACTCGTTGCACTATAGAGCAGCAGATCGCCGAAGTTGCCGAGGGCGTTATCGTAAAAGAACTGGTACTCTTCGTATTCGAGCTGGGCGGCTTCGGCGCGGGCCCGGGCCTCCGACATGGCGTCGGCGGCGTCCGAGTTCTGGAGATCGTCAAAGTATTCGGCGAGTTTATCGTAGTCGGTCGTAAAGTGATTTTCCCAGAACTCAGCGAGCACCACCTGCAGTTGCCGGTGGGAGTACACGCCCCGGATATGAACGAGCTGCTGAAGCGCGTCGATTCCCCGAATCATCCGACGGGCGGGTCCCGGCAGAATCCGGCGGTTGATAAGCTCGGGAATCATGCTCAGATCGCCGTTTGTAAGACTCCTGTTGTGCACCTGGATCGCGAGAACATTCTCGCCAACCCGGAGCCAGCGTTTGCCATCGCTGATATCGAAGTCCTCCGGCGTGCCGGCTTCGTGGCTGCGAGTCGCCGGTTGATCGTGGGGCACGCGCCCCGTCGCCGGAAGGTTGGCGGAGACCACCAACGCTCCGTTCAGATACGCTCGAAATCCATCGTCGTAATCGACTCGAAGGATAAGATCGTCAAGGGCCGCCAGGGATTCGGAATCGAGCGTGAAGGTATATCGCAGATAGACCGAAAGATAGCCCGGCCGGCTCTCGTCTTCGGGCGTATCGGGATTGTCGTTGATGCGGCGCATGTCCGTCAGGACCGTTCGGTCGTCGCCGTCTCCCATACCGATCCCCGTCGCGCCCCGCAGCCAGTCCGTATCGTCGAAGGCCGCTTGCTTCCATGCAGCGAGAGGTTCGATGTCTCCTTTATGATAACGCCAGATCTCGCCCGCCATGATCATGAGGCTCTCACGTGCGGGAATCATGTCCGTAAAGAGCGCCTCTTCTTTTTCCAGGAGGCGCACGTTGCCGGATTCATCAATGCGCGCCGGATCAAGCTGTTCTTCGATGTACGATTGCAGGCCGATCTGTTCGAGATAAGCCAGGTCCGCCGGGGAAGGGCCGTACCCGATCCGGTTGAGCAGATGCCCGGCTTTCCGGATATCCGCCTGATCTGTTTCGGCACTACGAGCGGAGAGCGTCACAATCGCGACGCACAGCACGACAAATAAGATGAAGATGCTTGGAAACCTTCGATGAAACATGATGCCTCTAACCTCCCTCTGAGTAATCTCTGTTGAAAGACCGGAATCCCGTTTGCCCCGGAATTCTACGACATGTTGAATGGTCCGCATTCCAACCACCCCCGAGCACAAATGATCGCTCGTACAAAACTGGAATCTGTCGCCGTCCTATAACCTATATCGTAAGTATAACATATTCGGATAATGGATACTATTAAATTCTTGTTAAATTTTGCGGGGCGATTACCTCTAAGTAGTTCATTTTGAGGTAGATGTGAAAACGGCGGCCGTCTCAAAACCATCAAATTCGAGACGGCCGCCTGCTTGCAAAATTCTCGTTGGTTGTTCCAATGAGGGTTAGTCGAAGAATGGAAACAGCTTGCGAATTTCGTCTTTCGACGGGCGCCGGCCGTATTCGCAGATTTCAAAGACCTCGGCGTATTTGATATTCTTGGCTTTCTCCTGACCGTACCAGGCAGCCAGTTCTTTCCGGAATCGATTCGCAGTGCTCGCAAAGCGACGGTCGAAACGCTGACGTACTTCTCGCTCCCGAGCTTTTCGTTTAGCCGGGTCATTCGCCGGATAAAGATTCTCGTCTCCGTTGCAGCCGCCTTCCAGCGTTTGCGACGCGAGGGCCAGGGCCGCGTCCAGTTTTTTCTCAATGACCGAATCGATGCTCACGGCGATATCCGCGGTGAATGGATTGGGTTTCTGGAAGCCATCCCGATAGAACAGGAATACGGGATTGCGCTTAAGATAGGGCACATCCGGGCAAAAGTACGGCACAGTAACCATGTATCCGGCATCCTGGATCAGGATCGCCGAATAACGATGATCCGGATGATAGTCGTTCGGACGATGGCACATGACGATATCGGCGCGCCACTCGCGGATCAGACGGACGATGGTCCTGCGATTTTCGAGGGTCGGCATAATCTCACCATCGTGGATATCAAGGACTTCGGTTTCGATCCCGAAGATTTCCGCGCAACGCTCGACCTCGGCGGTGCGGCGCTGGGCCAGCGGGCCGCCGGCCATACCCCAGTGGCCGATATCCCCGTTCGTGGTGGAGACGAACTTGACGTGATGCCCCTGCGCGGCCCACATCGACGCGACCCCCCCGGCGCGAAATTCGTTGTCGTCCGGATGCGCTCCGAAGCAAATGATCCGCACCTTGCCGTCGGTGGACTCCGGGGCGGGAGCGGGTTTCGGTACAGCGGCATTCAATGTCCCCGCCGTAAATAATAATAGACTACCCAGGAGCACACTCCACGTTAACCATCTTTTTTTGCTAAATCTGTTCTTCATAGCATCATTCTCCTAAATAAGTACGTTATTTCTCATCGGAATTTTGTGTCTCCGACGTTGCTTCACTAACTTTCGCCACATCGTCTCGGAAGAAAGCCGCCAGCGCTACAAGCAATACGGCCGAGGCGATTGAGATAATTATAAACACGGGAATCCAGTTGCATACACCGTCCGTTGTGTAGCGCTCGATCAGTTCGACGTTGACGAAGGTGCCGATCAGCATGCCCACACCGTAGCAGATCAGGACGATTAATCCCTGCGCCTGCGCCCGCATTTCCGGCGGGGCTTTCTTGTCCACATAGACCTGGCCGCCGACGAAGAAGAATCCGAAGATGATCCCGTGTACGAGAATGGCGATGTAATACAGGAATGTCTGTTCGCCCGCAACGCCGCCCCATAAGGCAAAGTAGCGAAGCGCCAGCGCCCCCAGGCCGATCACCATGGTCCATTTGGCGCCGAAGCGAGACAAGGCCAACGGCACAAGAAGCATCAGGAAAATCTCAACAAACTGCCCGAGGTTCATAGTAGCCGTGACCTGTTTGAAGCCCTGACTGGAGAAAAACTGGGAACCCAGTGAAAAGTATAACGTGAAGGGGATCATGACCCAGGGCGAAACACCGATGAACAGGGCGAAGTTAAAGTCCTTTATTAATCCGAAAGCCCTCAGACCGAGCGCATCGACAACCGAGGCTTCTTTGCCTTTGGCCGGAGGGGGCGTGTTGGGTAGCGTCAGATTCAGCAGCGCTGCAAGGAGCGCCGTACCGGCGCCGCAATAAAGCGGGATCGCGGTGCCGTCGATAGACTTACCACCGAACAAGCTTGTGGCCGCAACGAGACTGAAAACAGCGGAGGCGACCCAGCCGATCGAGCCAAAAACGCGAATCTGAGGAAACTTCTCCGACGGCGCGTGCGTCATGGCGATGGCATTCGTCAAACTCCACGTGGGCATGTAACAGAGCATACTTAATAGTAGAATTGCGAACAACGCCGCCGGATTCGTTTGCCGGGCACCGAGGAAGAACAACAGGGCACAGCCAAAATTCAAAACGGTCAACACTTTCTGACTGGCGAAATGACGATCCGCCACCATGCTGATGACCGGAGCTATGAGGCAGCCCAGCGGCATGACGCTCAGAATCCAGGCTTTCCAGGCCCCTTCGATTTCCACATTCGTCAGGTAGGCGGCCAGTTGCACCCACCAGACGGCGAACATCATGTATTGTAGAAACATCATGACGCTCAGGCGAATCCGGGTGTTCATCGACATTTCATTCATTGCGTGTCTCCTTTATTAAAAGATGTTTCCTTCCATCAATTTCGTTCGTCAATCACATTTCATGTATACAAATTTACGAACGCATCTGGATTCATGAAGATAATACCATAAGAAGAGAGATTCAGCCAAGATTATCGTGTACAGAATGTTGGGGAAATAGAATATCCTGCTTGTTATGTCATTCCGAGCGAAGCGGAGCGAAGTCGAGGAATCTGTTGGAAACGGTTGATCGCGAAGCGACATCCATTTTTGGAAATAGTAACGAAAAGCCGTCATTACCTATGAAGAAAAATCGCAGAAGATCATTTCTCCAATGCAATGAGATCGTCGTAGGTCTCGCGTTTTCGGATGACGGTAAACGTATCGCCATCGACGAGGACCTCGGGGGTTCGGCCCCGTGCGTTGTAATTGCTGCTCATCGTAAAGCCGTAAGCGCCGGCGGTGAAGACCGCGAGCACGTCGCCCCGCTGAACCGGCGGCAAGGCCCGGCCCTTTGCAAGGAAGTCTGCACTTTCACAGATCGGCCCGACGACATCGACCACCTCCGTGCCGTCCACGACCAAATTCTTTTCCCGCCGGGCGGGTAAAAATCGCTCTTCAACTTTGGCCGGCCAGATAAAATGAAACGCCTGATAAAGCGAGGGTCGGATCAAATCGTTCATTCCGGCATCGACAATGACAAATCGTTTGCTGCCCCCTTGTTTGGTATAAAGCGTGCGGGTGAGCATGATCCCCGCGTTGGCGCAGATGCTTTTGCCCGGCTCCAGGATCAACTTAAGATCTTTGTCTTTCAACAGCGGTATGAGACCTTCGGCGTACTGCGAAGCGGAAGGAACGGAATTCGACTCATAGTCCGCGCCATACCCGCCGCCGAGATCCAGCGTCTCGACGGTATGACCGCGTTGGCGCAACTCGTCAATGACCGGCAGTATCTTTTGAACGGCGTCCACATACGGATCGATGGTCTTGCCGCCGCTGCCCAGATGGACGTGAACCGCGCATAGATCGACGTTTTCATCGCTGCCGAACTTCTCGAAGATGTTGATCGCACGTTCGATATCGACGCCGAATTTAGTTTCTTTCTTGCCCGTTTTGATATAGGCGTGGGTCTTGTACTCGACATCGGGATTGATGCGGAGGGCCGCTTTCGTTTTGGCGCCCCGCCGGCCGGCAATGGCAATGAGGTTCTCCAGCTCCGCTTCCGATTCGATATTGAAATACCCTATTTTGGCATCCAGCGCCTCGACGATCTCGGTGTCGGTTTTCCCGACGCCGGCATAGACGACGTTCGACGGATCGCCGCCGGCCTGCACCACGCGATACAATTCCCCGCCGCTGACGACGTCGAATCCACTGCCCAGCCCGGCCAAAAAGCGAAGAATATGAATATTGCCGCAGGCCTTGACCGAATAGCAGATCGTCGTATCGAGCGGACTGTACGCGGTCTGAATCTTACGAAGATGGTCCTCGAAGGTCGCTTTGCTGTAGATGTAAACCGGTGTGCCGACCGCCTCGGCGATGTCTTTTACGTTGACCTGTTCGGCGAATAAGTCACCGTTTTTGTAATTGAAATAATCCATCGTATCACTTTCTTTCCAGTTCCAATTGAGTAAACGTCATATCCATGTCGGTTTTCATCTATCATATAGCATGGAAGGCTGATTGCAAGTGAACGTTCGGCGGAAGAATTCCGGAGGCCTTTTCGAGTATGTATAAAAAAAACGGAAGGCTCTATCGTTTGACGAAAGAACCTTCCATTCATCCCGTAACCTTATACTCGCCACGATCGTTAAATCACGATCCGCAAGTGCAGGTTTATATCGAGATGCTATTTTTTCTTTTTCACTTTCTTCTTGGCTTTCTTCTTGGCTTTTTTCTTCGTTGCTTTCTTCTTCGTTGCTTTCTTCTTGGCTGTTTTTCTCTTTACTTTTTTCTTCGCTGCTTTCTTCTTTGCTTTTTTCTTCGCCATTAGTTGTCACCTCCTTTTGGCTAACTAAATACTTTCTTGTTTTGGCTTACGCCACAAAACTCATTTCACATTAAGCAACTTTATCAACAATTAACAGAAAAATAATTATTTTTTATATATTTTTTATCGTCAAAACTCTACTGTTTCTTGATAAAATTTTCTTCGACGAACGTTTACACAAGCTTTTCTAT
>CAYZAT010000043.1:0-18545 GCA_964476475.1 uncultured Pirellulales bacterium | reverse complement strand
TGCGGTACGGATCGTCCAGCATCGAAACCGTCATATAGTAGCCGGCTTCGCACATCAACTCGCGGCCCCAATGGACCCACGGCTCGATATATTCGTAACCCAGTTCCGCCGCCTTTTCGACGGCCCATTCGAATCCTTTGTCCGCGTGGCGAACGAATTCCGTGTTGACTCCGATAAGCACCTTTGCCATTTGATCGTCTCCTAATTATTCTCCCGTGCTTCTTTAGCGGCACGTCTGACAAATTCCTTGCGATTCTCCAGATAATCGCGTTGTTGGGTATCATTGGACACGAATTCGAGGGCTTTTTCAAGGATTTCCAACGCGAGATCGTATTTCTTTTGCATGAAATAGGACCGGGCCAGCATGTCGAATATCCGAACTCGTTTGGCATCCGTACAGATCGAGACCGCCTTCTCAAGGATGTTTGAAGCCGCGTCCCAATCGCCGCACTTTTCATGAACGTCCGCCAGGTTGATGTAAGCGAGCGTCAATGGCGGATTCAGGTCAATCGCTTTTTGAAAGGCCGGTAGGGCCTTCTCGAACTGCTCCAGCCTGGAATAGCAGATACCCAGATTGTTCCATCCGGCGGCGTTGCCGGGCTCAAGCGTCACGAAGACGCCGTAGTGTTCGACGGCGCGTTCATAGTCTTGCACCAGAAGATACCTTTTCGCCAGGCGTGACCGCAAAGTCGCTTTGTTCGGCGTCCTTTCTATGGCTTTCGTCAGCGCCGTTGTCTCTCTCTCTAATTCGTCAAGACAGCTCCGAACGTCTCGATCCAAAGGATTCGCTTTCAGCGCCAGCTCGAATTGGCGGTTCATGATGTCCGGATCCCCTTGGAGAATGGCCAGCATACCGCGTAAGGCATGGCCCGTTCCTTTGAAGTACTGCTCTGACATTTCCCGGACTTGTTGTTTCTCCTGCTCCGTCCGCCCCGTGTTGACGGCGCTGCGGAAAAACGGATGATGATTCCGGTTGATCGAGGCGAGGACATCCAGCCAGCACCCTTCAGTGTCCCGTTTGATGGCCGCTCCAAACTCGAGAAAGGGTTTGTCGTCGGTATTGAGCGGTCCGTCCCCGCCAATGGCACGCATTCCCTCTTCGCCGACGACGAGACAATCCACAAACTCATACACGGAGTGGATATTAATCTGGCTCAGGTCGGCGGCCACATCCGGCCTTTCGACAAGCTCCTTGACTCGCTGGAAGTCTATGCGGGTGGGTCGCAGTGTCCCCATGAGCACCGCGTGCTTGTTCAGACAGTTATTGACCATCCACAAAGAGCTGTAAGGCATCGCCGCCTGGAAACTCCGGGCGATGATTGCAAAGTCTTCCGGGCGAAGGTCCAGCGGAACCCAGCAGGACAAGACGCCTTCGTCTGTAAGGCGTTCGCGGCACTGCGAGAAGTGATCGTACGTATAAAGCGCCGAGCTGCCGGTGGTGCCCGGGTAGGTTGAATCGTTCATGATGATATCGAATTTCTCATCGGTGAGTTTCACGAAATTCTTGCCGTCCATGATGATTTTACGCAGACGCGGGTTTTTATACGAGCCGCGGTTGATATCCTCGAAAAACTCTCCGGCCTCGAAGATGCCGGGGCAAATTTCGGCAATGCAATACTGCTCCACACCGAATGCAAGACCGATCCCGCATGTCTCGCCGCTGCCGAAGCCGATTTGAAGGACCTTTTCGGGATTGTCGTGAACGAGCAGGGGGGCGTAGGCCTGAAGCATTTGCGTCGTTCGCAGCATTAAATCCATTCCCGCCACGTCAACTCCATCGACGGCGATAAGCCGGTCCCCGTCAGGCAGGTCGTGTACGGTCACCGTGCCCGTCGCGTCGTCTTTGAGATAAACGATCTTGCTGGGATGGTGATAGGTATTGATCGTTCGTAAAAAGACATCTTGCGGGATGGATAATAGACCGATGAGAAGCACCGTAGCCGAGACGGCGACCGCCGATACACCCAGTGTTCTGCGGCGCCCCTCGGAAAAGAATATAACCGCCGCGGCCAAGAAGAGCTGAACCGCAAGCACGGCCAGGAAGCCGCCCCGCAAACCCAAGAGGGGTATCAGGATAAAACCGGCTACGAAGGAACCTGCCGTGCACCCCACGGTATTACTTGCATAAATCTCGCCCACGCGCGTACCCACTCCTTTGGAGGATCGCGTGCAGATTTCCACCGCCAGGGGAAATGCCGCGCCCATCAGGACGGTGGGCGGCAGCAGGATAATGGATGCATCGAGAAAATGGAGCGCGGCCTCTTGCCATAAACCGCTCGTACGCCATTTGTTGATCAGGAAGTAATCGATGATTCCGATCCGCCCCAGCAGCATGATGGATAACAGGACCGACAAACCGATCAGGAACTCGACGACGCCGAGGTAAAAAACGGGCTTTTTTATTTTTCCCAGAGGCAAGCGGCTGCAAACGAAACTGCCCAAAGCGATGCCAAGGATGAAGCACGTCAACATGCACGTAAAGGCGTAAACACTGGTTTCGAGCACAAACAGTAACGTCCTTGTCCACAGGACTTCCAACGCCAGCGCGCAAAATCCCGCGAATCCCATCGCAATCAGCACGAGCCGCCGGCGCTGATCGGGCTGATCCGTTATTGGCATCGGTTTCGATCTTGATCGACGCGCCCGTCGTTTGGGTTTTTGCCTGACCGGCTGCGTCGCAAGACGCGACAAACCCATTGCCGTTAGCCCGACGGCGATGTTTGCCCCGGCCGCCAGATAGACGGTATTGCTGACGCCGAGCATCCTGAGAAGCACGTAGCCCGAAAGGAAGCAGCCCGTGACGGCGCCGAAGGTATTGATCGCATAGAGCAAACCGACGCTTTGTCCGGTGTGAGATTTGTCGGATTTATCGGGGGAACGGTTTTCCCACAGGCAGCTCAGGATCGGCAGCGCTCCTCCCATGAGGAGGGTGGGAAGCAGGAGAATAACGACGGTCAAAACGAATCGGACGAGGCTCAGCGGATAGAAGCCCGGATGAAAATGCTGGAAGAACCAGCGATAAAAGACATGGGTAGCCGATAGGAGGGTTGGGAGTATAAGAGCATAGATTCCGATCGCCAGTTCGAGCAGGGCGTACAGTTTCAACGGCAGGGCGGTTCGGTCGGCAATCCGGCCGAAAAGCCAGCCTCCCAGCGCCAGGCCGAGCATGAAGGCGGTCAGGACCGTACTGACCGCAAAGACCGTATTACCGAAGACCTCGCCGAAGATCCGCGTCCAGGTGATCTCGTAGATCAGCCCCGCCGCTCCGGAAACGAGAAACAGCGGAAAAACCGCTTTGCGGGCGACTGACATCCTGAATTGCGTCTTTGCAATAACGTTCATCTTTGTTAACTTTTTATTTCTCGAACCTCCACAGGTCGATCGTGATCTCCTCGGCGGCCATCCATTCGACATGCCAATCGAGAAACAGGCAATTGGACCCTTTTCGGTGCCGGGCCCGCGCGACGCGCCGGCCCTGGGTGACATCCTCATTGTCCGAGTCGGGCAGATGGCTCGGCGTCCATACATCACAGCGGTTATGGCCCGGATCGTTCGCTTTCTTAACGATGTGTCTCCACGGACCGTCTTCATTGTCGGTAAGGAAAATGGTGTAGGCGCGTTGGGTGCATTCACTGAGTTTCGAGGGCAGCAGGATCTCATGGCCGGTCATGTCGTTTTTGTCCTCGAAGTCCCAGCCGTTGACCACGTAACAGACGGTCTGCTCCTTGTCCGGGTAGCCGGGGCAGCGATAGATATTCACGTTGCGGTAGTCGTTGTTAATCGGTCGCTGGGCCAGCAGCGGCATGAAAAGCTGGAACCAGGCCTTGCCCGTACCGCCCGCGAGACCGCGAGGGACGTAAAAATCGTATTCTTCCGCGTAGAGATTGGCCGCCAGACCCACCTGGCGTAAATTGTTTTTGCAGATCACGGCCTGGGCCTGCTTCCTGGCTGCGCGAAGGGCCGGCATCAATATGGCTAAGAGCAACGCAATAACGGCAATCACGACGAGAAGTTCGATCAATGTGAATCCTCTTCTTCTGCGAATAGCCATACGCCACCTTTCCTACGACAAAGCCAAAAGAATAAGACTATTATACGCTCTTGCAGGTCTGAATCAAAGGATAAATCAGCGTCGTTTTCGTTCCTGTGAAACGGCAATAACTTTTTGTAATAGGCACACCTGTCGGCAGGGTGTTCACCGGACACCTTTTCGTGTTTGGATTCCCGCGGAAGCGGCAATCCCCTTGTTATTTTCCCTGATCCTTGCCTTCACAGTACCATAAGGCATCCTGCGGAGGGTGACAACAAGAATCGGTCCGTTTGAGTTTGGTTATTTGTTGGATTTGGTCATATTCTCGAAATAAGCGGGACCGCCCCATTTGCCGGTGACAACGATATCGAGATCGCCGTCGCCGTCGAGATCGACGACCGGGATGTTTAAGCCGGAGCCGATGCCCTGGTCGTAGGAGACGGTATGCCGGGTCCAGGAAATCGACGGGGAGCGGTTTAATTCATACCAATAAACACCGAGCGGGGCATGGCCGCCGGGATCGTTGCCGTTATGGGCGAAGAAGCGCTTTCCCGTGACCAGATCGAGATCGCCGTCCTCATCCATGTCGGCCAGCGTCAGACTGTGGGCCTGGGACCAGGATTTGTCGATGATGTTTTGCTTCCAGGAGAGGTCCTTGAGCTGTTTGTACCAGAAAATTCCGTACTTATGCGCCGAGCTGGTGACAATGTCGTTTAAACCGTCCGCGTCCACATCGTAAACCAGAATTTGCGGCGTATGGTCCGCCTGGCCCTCCGTGAGACTTCCAACCGCCAGGGGATGTTTGATCCATGCGCCTTTGCGCGGGTCGGATGGGGCTTCATACCACGCGTCCGGGCGCAAGATATCCGGACGGCCGTCACCGTTGACATCCCCGACGCCTCCGCCGAAGGGTCTTTCGTCGGACGAAACGGTGTGCTTAATCAAACCTCGCGTGCCGTCGGCTTTGACGCCCGCCTCATGCCATTTGGTATCTTTCGTGTCCGGCAAAATTTCGAGCGCCTTGCCGTCCCCGTCGATATCCCAGATTTCTCCGCATTCGTAGTTGCCGTTCTTTTCGCCCAGGATCATCGGCCACAACCCGCCGTTCGATCCGGTATTGCGGTACCAGTCGATCTGCCGGCTGAACCAACTGCACGTCACCACATCCGTCAGCCCGTCGCCATCGACGTCCAGCGGCACGTTCATAAAGTCGTCCCAGTAGCCGGTGCCGTTTTCTTTGACCTTATAGGTTTTGCCCTTTTCGTCCGTCTTTCCTTCGGGAGATCGGAACAGGTGCGGCGTCCAATCGGGCGCTTCGTACCAGTAGGGGCCCGCGACCATATCGAGCTTTCCGTCGTTGTTGAAATCGGCGACGCCGCAGGCCTCGCTGCGGAAGTGCCCGATACGATGTGGGACGAATCTAATGTCTTTCGCCGCGGCGGGAATAGCTGCAAAGAGGATCCCCAGAACAATGAGACGATGATGAACTTGATGCGGTGTGTCCATATTTGATCCTTTCAGGTTATTTGGGACGTTAAGGTCTTCATATAAGCCTGGGGATCATTCTACCCGATTTGGGATGATATAAAAAGCCCTCGATCTGAAAAAATCAGTACGACGCATCGCGCCGTGTTAACGGCGCATACTAAGCCGTTCCTGCTGGTCGAGCAAGGGAATTGCTACGAAGTGGCTTCTGCCGCGTTCGGATCTTCCGTTGTGGGGGCATTGGAATCTTCGATCACCGGTTCGGCCGATGGGTCGAACGGCACAATCGGGGCGACCGCGCCGGGATCTTCGGTATCGGCCGCGGGCTTGTCCTCGTCTTCGAGCAAATCCGAGAGGGCTTTCGTCAAATTCTTCGCCTTCCAGTCCGGGATTTCATAGACCCAGCCCTGGTGTTTTTCGGTGAATTTCTTCGCTTCGTCGCGGGCCACAAGTTTGGCTTCTTTTTTCTTTAACTCTTCTTCGGATTCGACCTTACCGCCTTGTTCCAGGGGTGCCTTCTCCACGGGCGTGGTATCGGTGAAATCGGCCGTGCAGAGGACGTACGTTTTGTCGTCCTTTTGTGCGATGCTTAGAGCGTACACCGTGGAGTCCTTCAGTCGGCAAAGATATTGCCTGTCGAATTTCAGGTCGGACTCGGGCGCTTTTTTCTTAACATCATCGAATCGAAGACCGGTCAACGCCGTGAAAACGCTCTGGGCGTCGCTGCTTTTGAGCTTCTTTCCGGGCGGAGTCGTTTCCAGGGTGACGGTCGAGCCGCCTTCCTGTTGTTTGAGCGTATAGGGGCCGCTCGGTGAATTAACCATGACCGAGTCGATATCGTCGTTTTTGACGGAGATCAATTCCTGATCGAGATAACTCGTCGCGCCGGTGGAGAACCAGGGGGAGCTTGACGACGTGTAAACCTTGTTGCTCAGAGTGGCGTCGGTCGATAGCAGGCGGACATATGTGCCTTTGCCGAGTTCTTCGCTCTTACCTACCGCGACGCCGGCCAGCGCCACGGAGTTGGGTTCCGAGGTCATGAACTTGATGACGTAGCGCGCCTTGTCTTCCGTAACTTCGAGGTCCTCGTGGTTGGACGGGTTGTCCGTGACGAAGTCCTGTGTTTTGATCTCCAGGCATTTCGAGATCAGGCTGTTGATTTCACTGGTCTTTGCGGGGTAGTTATCTTTACCGGCGACGACGAAGCGGTTTTGCTCGCGTTTGAGGGTGACCGCGTCGTCCCCGGCGCCCACAACGATGCTGCCGATTTCACCGGTGTCCAGCCCCTGGATAAGATAGACCGGCTCGCCGGACCCGGACGCGGTCCGGTTCGAGACGCGAGATTGAACCACCGCCCATACGACCATGATCGCGGCTACAATACCTAATATCGTTAGCTTTTTGTCACTCATCTATAAGACTCCCAAAGAAAATGCAAAAATCAAAAAGCAAAATGTAAAAGTAAGGAAACCATTGCCGCAACGCGACAATTCTGCAATTTTGATTTTTAATTTTTGATCTTTGATCCTTTCTCCTTAAGCATCACTTGCATGACTGATGTAGTGTCTTTTTCTCGCACTGCGACGAACGCCCAGGGCGATGGCGATGATTAAGATCACCATCGGGGCGCCCAACATATTCGCCTGGCGCAGGCGGTTGCCTAGTTTTTCGATCCGCTCGCGCCGATTCATCCGGACCTGACGCAATTGCCGCTGGGCCTGATAAATCTTTGATTCCAGCTCCTGCTTCTTTTTGGCAATCGAATCACCGATGATCTCCTCCTGGCCCTCTTTGGCCGAACTGATAATCGACTGCAATTCGCTCTGGAATCCGGCGATTTGCGCGTTGATCTCCTCCACCTCTTCGGCCGTCTCAGCCTCGGCCTGCCGTTCGATCTCGTCCACGACCATGAACGGTCGCTTGAAGTTGCCACGGGACCGGATGGATACCAGATCACTCGAGCCGCTCAAATCGTCGATCGCATTCATCAACATAGAACTGTTATCGCCGACCACCATTTTCCCGAAGAAGGAAGTTTGGTAAGCAAGCGCATCACTAATAAAGTCCACGTCAGAGAAAACGATGACGGCACAATCCTCCTGGGCTTGCATTAAACCGGCCACCTTCCGGGTAGTTGTCACCGTTTCGTTGGGATCGTTCGGATCCGGAGACTGGCTTTCAACTTCGATGCCGCCGGGGAAGCTGCTCTTGAAGCGGCCCGTTACAAGATAAGCCATCGCCACCGGCTTGGATCCATCGGAGAATTTCCGCATCAAAGCGGGAGCATCCATCATCATGAGTTCGTAGGAATTGCTGATTGTAAACGTATTGCCTCTGGTTGTCGTCGTGACGAGCGGCATCCGTTCAATATTCGATTTATCCGCCTCGGCCTCGTTCGCATCGGCGATCTCTTTGAGGGCTCCGCTAAAAAACACTCGCACCAGGTTAAGATCGGCCGTCATAACATTGTCATCAGAAAAACACTGGCCTTCCGGCGTCAGTTTAAGGAGTCCGATGAGTCTTTCCGGTCTCTGGCTGGCGCGGGTAGGGGTCAAATCGGCGAGGTTCCTGTCCCCGGCAAAGGTGTTGGCGGGCATCTCGAGTCCCCAGGTCTTCATGAGGGTGTCCAAGTTGGAACTGTGATCGTGCTGCATCTGCATTTGCATCTGCATTTGAGGTGGACGATCCGAGAAACAATAGGGATCGACGCAAACAATCGTTCGACCCCCTTTGAGCACGAACTGGTCGATGGCAAACAACGTTTTTTCGGAAAAGTTTTTCGGATGAACGACCAGGAGAATATCCACGTCATTGATGTCGTTGACATCTGTGGCGACGGTCGTGACGTCATATTTCCGACGCAATTGTTCGACGATCGTCCACGCGGGTCTCGGTTGTTGGCCTTGCCTTCTCATCATCTCGGCCATATACGGACTCGTGTCATCCCCCATGACCGGCAACGAACTCATGATACCCACTCTCTTTTTCTGACGGGTCACGGCCGTATCGATCAGGTAGCTGATGTCGTACTCGACGAAATTCTGGCGGTCCGGCGAGAAGAAGGGGATTGATTTCTCAACGCCGAATTGTGTCTGCACGACCAGGCCGAAGAAAAAGTTCTCTTCTTGCGACATGGGAAAACGCTGCAAACCGTATTTTATCGCCTGTTCTTCTTCGTCGGAGAACGGTCTGGGGTCGATGATCTCCAGCTCGACCATGCCGTTGGAGGCCGCCACGTACTCTTCCAGCAGGGCTTTGACAAATTCGTAGTAGTTGCTAAAGAATCGAATCTGGTCGGGCCCTTTGAGAGATGCCGTTTTGGCATAGTAGAGCTTGGCTTTAATCGGCTGGTTGAGCTTGGCGAGGATCGACTGGGTGCCGTCCGACAATGTATAGAGCCGTTGATCAGTGATATCCATCTTCAACGGCTTTCCGATATTCTGGCAAATACTGATGCCGGAAAAGACAATTACCAGGACAAGAACTGTGCCAAGAATGGCTCGCATCGTTCGGTTCATTATCTGGCCTTCCTTTCATCTAACATAATAGTGCAGGCGGCAATCCATCCGACGATTAATAAAATAAAATAGGAAAGGTCTCCGAATTTCAACACGCCTCGTTGGATTGAATCGAAGTGCACCTGAAAACTCATATTCTCGATGGCCGCGACCAGGCCGGCGGGCAGGAATGTCGAGAAGTAATTGAGCGTTGTCGGCATCCCCGCAAAAACAAGCACCGCACAGGCCACCACTGACAATACGAAACTGATAACCTGGTTCTTGCTGATCGCCGAAAAGAAACAACCAATAGCGAGAAATCCGCCCGCCATCAATATACTGCCTATATATCCAGTAATGATCAAACCGACATCCGGCTCGCCGAGGTAAGCCACGGTGAAGACCATGGGGAACGTGAGGGCTAAGGCAATCGTCAGAAACAGCCACGCAGCGAAAAATTTGCCCAGCACCGCCTGCGTGATCGTGATGGGCAAGGTAAACAGAAGCTCAATCGAACCGACTTTTCGTTCCTCGGCCCACAATCGCATCGCCGTCGAGGGGACCATAAAAACAAACAACAGCGGCAGGTTGGTGAAGAACGCGCGCATATCCGCCTGTCGCATCTCGTAGAAACCCTGCTTGAACGTCAAATAGGCCGAGAAGAACAGGAAGATGACGAGAAATACGTACGCCACCGGAGTCGTGAAATAACTTTTCAACTCCCTTTTGAATACGGCTATAAAACTATTCATTCTTATCTCCTATGTCAGATAGCAACAGAGTGCTGAATCATCGAACGCTCATTGTCTTATTGCTATGTACTTTTTGTAGAGGTAATTTTACGAAAGACCGAATCGAGACTGCATTGATGTTCTTCCTTCAACGCCTTGGGCGTGGAATCCACCAGGATTCGGCCCTTGGCAATGATAATCGTCCGCGAGCAGACGGCCTCGACTTCTTCGAGAATATGGGTCGAGATGATGATGCACTTGTCCTTCGCCATTTTACCGATCAGCTTTCGGACTTCATGTTTCTGATTGGGGTCCAGGCCGTCCGTCGGCTCGTCGAGAACGAGCACGTCCGGATCGTGAATCAGGGCCTGGGCCAGGCCCACGCGCCGCCTGTATCCTTTGGACAAGGTCTCGATCGTCTGGTGGTACACCGAATCAATCGAGCACATCGGCACAATGCGGTCGAGCGTGATCTTGCGGTTCGGGCCTTTAATCTCCCGGACGTCGCAGATGAAGTTTAAGAATCCTCCCACGGTCATCTCGGGATACGCCGGTACGTTCTCCGCCAAATACCCGAGCGACTTTCTCACTTCAGTTGGATTTTGGAGGATATCATGCCCGCAGACTTTCGCGGTTCCGCTGTCCGGCGTGAGATAACACGCCAGAATGCGCATTGCCGTAGTCTTGCCGGCGCCGTTGGGCCCGAGCAATCCCAGCACCTCTCCTTTTTCGACATTGAACGATATGCCGTCAACCGCAACGACCGGCCCGAAACTGCGCCGAAGGTCTTTGACTCGTATCATTTCTGTCTCCACAAAACAAGAACCCATTTGTGCCTCAAATTCCCCCTCTCTCTTATCTGAAAATTTGCAATTTTACTTAAAAGCCGTTGACAGTCAATACCCATCTTGTGATTATTTTGTTCATTCCTAATAACTGCAAGACATGAAAAGACTTATGAGCCAGGTCGCCAAAGTAAAATTTGAGGATTACACGGGCAGTATTCGTCGAGCCCTCGATCTGATCGATGTCGGGGCGCGTCTGCCGCAGCGGGGGCTTATCATTATCAAACCGAATTTAACCAATTTTTCGCCGCCGCCGGTTACGACGAGCGCGGCCGCTGTTGAGGCGGCTTACCTCTACTGCAAATCGCTAACGAAAGCGGAGATAGCGATCGGGGAAGGCTGCGGAAGCGGCCGGACCGACGATGTGTATGCGACGCTCGGATACGCCCATATGGCCGAAAAGTATGGGGTGAAGCTGATTGACTTCAACGAGGCCGAAACCGTGCTTCTCGAAGACAAGGAGGCTCTGCAACTCAAACAATTTCACATGCCTCGCGTCGCCCGGCAGGCGTTTATTATTTCATTACCCGTATTGAAGGACCACAGCTTCACGAAGACGACTATCGCCATGAAAAACATGTTTGGCCTCGCGCCGGGAAAATTCTATGCCGGCGGATGGAACAAATCGAAATTGCACACTCCCTCGACCGACAAATCCGTTGTGGATATCTGCCGATACAAGAAACCGGATCTGTCCGTAGTGGATGCTTCCGTCGCTCTTACGGGAATGCACTTGTCCGGCAAGAAGAAAAAGATCGGCCTCATCCTGGCCGGATTCGATCCCGTGGCGGTCGATACCATTGGGAGCGAATTATTAGGTCACGATCCGAGAAGGCTGCCGTATCTGACGCTGGCCGACGGCCTTCTCGGATCGATGAACGATATTGAGGTTCGTAAAGATTAGAGTCTTATTGAGTGCGATTAGTTCTCGTCTGTCATGCTGAGCGAAGCGAAGTATCTGGGCTAAGAGAGCTTTTGTCTATCCCAGATTCTTCGCTTCACTACGTTTCACTCAGAATGACAAAGTGGACTGATTAGTATGGGTTATTTAGTGTTTTCCTTTTCTTTCGTGGGTGAGGCTTCAGGTTGCTCGAATGAGAAGTCCTTTCTTACGGCCTGTTCTCGAACGGCCATGATAATCGCCTTGCCCAAGGTATCGGCGTCGCCGTGACGTTTTTTCATTTCCGCCGCGATGTAATTGCTTCGCAGCACGTTCAGTTCCTGGATGCGTTTTTGAATCTTTCCCCGTTCCTTTGATTTGGTCTCGACATACGCCTTTCTCTCTTCGGGCGTCATTTTCTGCATATTCTCCGGCAGCTTCTCTTCTTCGATCTCCTCCAGCTTCATTTTATCACCTTTGAGGGCATCGACGAGGTCCCAGCTTTCGTTTTTATAGTTGAAAGATGATTTGGCCAGCGCCCTTTGGACCAGCGCTTCCTTCGACGCCGTCGCGGCGTTCAAGTCCTGCGTGGCTTGTCTCTCGTAAGCGATTATGCCGGACGCACCGAATGCGATATAGGTGTCGTTCAGTTTCGCGCTGAGCTCGGCGATTTCCTTATCCTGGGGGGCTTCGATATGCACGACGGCACGGTTGTGGTCGATATTGAGGAATCGACCGTCCGCCAGGGCAGCGCCGTCTTTCCAGTGGCCGGAAATTCCGTCACTTTCGCTTCCGCAGTGAATCGTATTGACGACAATGGCTTTTGTGATCGCGGTTTTACAAGACTTTCGGTAATCGATAGGCCCTTGAGTGAAAGGCTCGTTGCCGGCGATAAAAACCACTTTCAGGTCGTCGGGCAAAGGGCTCCACTGTAGTGCTTGCGTCGCTTCCTTGATGACCCAGCCGCAATATTCGCTGCCGCCGTTGGTTTTCAGGGCGAACAGTTCCTCCGAGACTTTATCGAGGTCCGTCGTAAACGGGACGATCATCCGGATATAACCCTCCTGGGCACTTAGCGAGCTCTTGCCGTATTCGTAGAGCGCGACTTGCACTTCCGGCTCCATGCCGTTTCTCTTGGCGAAGATAAACTCATTCACGATGGCCCATAGCTCGATCCTCGCCTGGTCGATTAAGCCCGACATGCTGCCGCTGGTATCCAGAAGGATGGCCATCTGGACCAGGGGCTTTCTGATCTGTATAGATTCCGCCGCGGGTCCGACGATGGGCGTTTTCTCCTCGGCCGGCAGGGGGGCGATGGCGCAGGTCACGATCACGATGATGGCTAAGCTGAGTTTTGTGATTGTCGATTTCATGGTTGTTCTCCTTTGAATAAGTGTGTTGGTTTCTAATTGTTGGTTGGGCCTTGAATCAGGACTGCTTCGCCATCTACTAACATAAGCACGTCGCCGGAAAGGGCGATGCTGCCTTGCCGGTTTTGGCGGGCGAGTTTTTGAGCTAATTCGAGATACTCATTGGAACCGAACCGGACGATGCGCTTGGGTTTAATCTGTGCCTCGTTTTCCATCAGCCGGCTGTCCACCCAGCGATTGCCCCGTCGATAGTACGTCCAGTCGTTAATCTGCTGAACTCCGGAGACCGAAACGCGTTGCATCTGTTCATCGATGTAGGAATTCTTATAATTCAGAGTCATCTGGTCTTTTTGCTGGACCATGTTCAAACTCTGGTTCACACCCCCCATACCGGAACGTCCGTACATGGCCCGGCTCTCAAAGTGCTCTGTGGCTTCTCTTAAAACTTCTGGACGATTCGCAAGGTCGGTCCCTTCTCTTGCCAGAAAGGCGGTGTACTCGGTCAATATCCCGAACTCCGTGGATAGACGCACGATTTCATCGACCAGCTCCTTGACCTTGGGATCGTTGCCGGACGTAGCCGGATCGGCGCCCATCTGGCGAATGGCGTCGATCAGTTCTGCAATCTTCCGGCTGGCCCACAGGCGCGGGACAAAGCCGTTCTTTAAATTTGCTTTCTTGAACTTGAATGTGAACTCGAATGTCTTTGTTTTGCCCAGATAATTGCCGCTGATCCTGAACGTGAGCGGCTTATTGCCGACATATTGGCCAAGTAGAACGAGTTCGTCGCCCTCGAAAAGATCGGGCAGCTTGTTGGGAATGATATCGCGCGTGCGTCCGAGCGCGGGCGAGCCGTCTTTTTCCACAATCTCAAGCACGGCATCGGCAAGGATCGGTCCGGCCAGTCTTTTGAATACCCGCCCGATCTTGACCTCGACGTCCTCGCCGGGCAGGACAAATTCCGTTTTCGCACGGGACTCGCCGGCGATAGCCTCCAGCAGCGGGGCGTTCACGTCGAAACCGACGCCGAACGTGAAGACGCGCCGCTTATGCGGATTCGACTTGACCACGACGTTGCGAATGACTATTTCCGACGTTTGCCCCACGGTCGGCAGACCATCGGTCAGGAACAAAACGATGGGCAACATCCTTTTGGTCGGCTCCTGGCTGAGCGCTTCGGTGAGGGCGTCGTGGATATTCGTCCCGCCTGTGGCGGTGATGCCCTCGATATAAGCTCGGGCGGCCTTTTCCGTCTCTTCCGTTTTAATGACGGGCCTGGCGGCGAAGCGTTGTACGGTGTTGTTGTAGATGAAAATATTGAAGGCCTCGCCTTTGCCAAGCCCTGAGATGATTTGCAGCGCCGCTTCTTTAACCTGCGCGATCTTTTCGTTACGCATACTGCCGGATCGGTCGATCACCAGGGTCACCTCCCGCTTGATGGCGGGCTGATCGAAGTTGTTCAGCAACTCGGGCGGCAGGCCCGCCAAGAGGAGAAAGTACCCTCCGCCGACTTTCTCCTCCGGATAGGCGAACATAGACGCCGTGACGCCGTTTTCCTGGAGCAGCGTGGAGAGTCGGAACGGACCGGGCTCTTTTTTGGCGTCCTCGGCGATCTTGACCGTTAGCTCCCTCTTACTCTTGCGTTCGATATCGAGCTTATGACTGGCCGAATAGACCGTCGATATCGGCCGTTTTGACTTAATGTTGGCTTTAATCGTCCACGGCACGGCATACTCCAGCGATTCGGTCCGAGGCAAAACATAGTCGATCCGGTTGCCATCGACTTCGAGCAGATGCTCGTAGGTCAGGCGGACCTTCTGCTTGCCGCGAGCCTCGACGGGAAAGACGCTGGAGCGGATCAGATTGTACCCAACGAACTCGACGAGGGCCGGATCGCGAATCTTCGCCACGAGGCTCTCGTAAATCCGCTTGGCCTCATCCTTCGGGAGTACTTTGGCCGTAATCATCCCGCCCGGCCCATCGTAAGCGAAGCCACGAATAACCGCACCGTCGGGCACGGGAACAATCAATTCCGCCTCTTGTCGCCGGTTCGTCTTATTTTGCAGCCGGATCTCGATTGTCGTAGTCGCCGTGCTTTCGAGGATATCAATGAGCACACTGACATCCGTAATCTCAACACCGCCCCGGCGTTCCGGTGTAAACGCCCAGGCCCGGCTCTGCGGAATAATAATATTCGACGCTAACGGCCGGATGCTGATATGCCCCACCTGCCCCCAAACCGACCCGGCCAGGATCGCCACCACACCCGCCAAACATCCCATCATTTGTGTCTTTCGTCTCGTCATTGTTCTGCTCCTTAAATTGAAGTTGTCTCTACATATATTATGACGAATGAAAAGCCGATCCGTTCTGTAAATAGTCTGTAAAAACTCTGGTAGCCGGGATGCCATTCTGATATATTTGATCTGTATGAGGGACAAAACCCGGGAGAGACCGGTTTGCGATATGTTGATTTTAGCAGACGAGTGTCGTTCTTGAAGTGTTGATGCTCCGGTAAAGTTATAACTGAAAATGCCAAATGGTAGCATTATGACACGTACCGCAATAAGCAGGACATTTGCCCTGGTTTCAATATTGAGTTGGCTGTCGATACATATCTTTATGGAATTTTATTTAATTGAATCCACTTCCTTTTTTGAGAGCATCATTAGGGTATGGTTCATTGTCTCGTTCCTTATTGGGTTTGTCACAATTGTATATATTCTTTTTAGTGGTGAAATACGAAAATTACGGGGTGTGATTTTAATGCTTGTTTATATTTTGGTGTGCTGTGGCATGTTCATGCCTACAGTACTCGAAATGAAAGAAGTTTATGGGGCTCGATACATTGATGTCAAAATTGGTAAAGATAAGATTGTGGCTATTGGCGAAGCATTAATTTCATATGAAAGGGATAAAGATCAATTTCCGAGCAGCCGTCATTGGTGCGATTCAATTACAAAGCAGGAAGGGAATTCTCTTGGAGCTTTGCAATACTGGACAGAGGATAATGATGTTTGTATGTATGCTTTCAATATTCATCTGAGTGAATTACCCATCGACGATTTAGATCCCAATACGGTTCTCGTTTTTGAGGCAGCTGGTATGTGGAATTGTGCCGGCGGGTCTGAACGGTTTCCGGGAACTCGCTGGCGGGATGAGTATTTTCCGCGAAAAGAAAGGTTCACATTCATTTTCTTTATAGATGGAACGTTGGCGAAATACCGGTTGCATGATGGAGCGGTTGCCTTATACATGCCCGACGAAGACACCTTTTCAGATTGGCGTCAAAAAGGGGAAACGTCTTATAGCCCATTGAAATGGGAATAGGGTAAGGCTGAAATGAATATCTTCGAGTTTGCACTGTTATTAGGATTTATCTGGGTCGGATATGTTTGTGGGAAATTCCTTGGTGCTTACCTTAGGATGGGTGAATTTAAAAAAGTGGTGTGCGGTGCACACCCTACCTTCAAAGATAAAAAACGCCGGAGCGGATATGGTACAAGGAGGTCGGCGCTCCGGTGCCCCGGATTAACGAGCCTTTAGAAGGCTATGCCCTGACGCCCCAGATTTTTTCAACCTCGTATCTGGTACTTGGACCCGTACTCCACCGCCCCGGCTTTCTGAGTTTATCGGTCATGCCAATCAAACGTCAAGAAAAAATACGTTCTTTTGAGAAGACAAAAAGGATTAGTTTTTGTTGCGGAAAGCAAAGACTCGCACTGTCCCCCCTGCGAAGGCAGGGGGCCGGAACGAAAACACTGGATTTCCGCCTTCGGGCCTGTTGAAAAAGTCTTATCGTAGCATTTGAGATTGCCGCGCGATTCTTCGAATCGCTCGCAATGACATGTAAACGCATGTTTCGTCATTGCGAGAAGCGAGGCGACGAAGCAATCTTTACTTTGACAACAGGCCCTTTCGCGGGAATGACAAACCGTGTTTCCGCAATAGAAACGAATTAAAGGTGCCGGGTCTCCATCGGTATCTTTGGATGCTTTTTCCTTAATATCGCCTTGTTTTTAGCCGATACAACTCACTGGTGAGATAGCACGTCCCAAAAACAATTCAAGAGAGGTGGCTTATGAAAATGTGGAAACTTGTCATTGTTTTAGTCCTTATTGCTGTAGCGATTTATGCTGTGCCTCGCCTTGGTAAATCCACAACAATTGAACAGAATGGAAACCAGGTGTCCATGACGATAGGGAACCATCATTTGACCGCTTCGGCTATGGGCAACGAGATCACCGATTCGTTCCTCGTGATCGGCGGTTTCTCCGGAGGTGAGATGTATTTTACGACGCTGCTTTCGGTGATTCCTCTGAAGACCGCCGAGCGTTTGCATCGGCAATATGGCAATTTCCGCAAGTGCGGCTCCCCGGGAGCGGCCGAAGGAATGCGGAGTACCATACCGGTGAAGCTCTATGCGGACAATCATAATGTCGAGCGAAAGTTAAAAAAAGTCAACAAGCTCGCAAACGCCGGCAAAGACCCTGTCATCAAGATGACATTCGTGCAGTTAAACATCACCGATCATAAAATGGACTATAGCGGCGAGATGGTACAGGTGACTTCCCAAGATAATACCGACGCGTTCCTTGTGAAAGACATCCAGATTATCGAAGAGGAACATAGTTTCTAATACCACTCATTAAAACCGTTGTTCCCTATGCTAATACGGGATGATGAAAATTCAAAATAGGGAGTCCAGTAGGGAGTTGTTCTTGTTTTGGGAATTTGTATTGGATTTGACAGCTTCGCTTAATTACGATAGTATATAGACTATGATCGAACCGGAAGAACTTGTCGGCGGCGAGTGGGCCGAATGGTATCGGCTCACGCCCTTGCAACGCTGGCACGCCAGCGGTGAGTTGTGGACGCACTATTTGCAGATCGGAGGTTCGCTTGATCCCGAGCCGGATACGGAAAGTCCTTTCTACGATGGCCGGCCACCAAGTCCGTGCCCTGCTGATGGGCGGCCAGGCATGCGTGTTCTACGGCGCAGCGGAATTTAGCCGCGACACCGATTTGCTCATCCTGGCCGATGCCGCCAATCTGGCGCGATTGGAGGCGGCTTTGCAAGATTTGCAGGCCCGGCTTATCGCGGTTCCTCCTTTGGCTCTCGACTACTTGCAACGCGGCCATGCGGTTCACTTCAGATGCCGCCATCCCGAAGCCAAGGATATTCGGGTGGATGTAATGTCCCGATTACGCGGGGTGGATGAGTTCGAGTCTCTTTGGGCTCGACGGACAACACTCACCGACACTGATGGCACGGTGTATGAACTACTCAGCCTGCCGGACCTGGTTCAAGCCAAGAAAACCCAACGAAGCAAAGACTGGCCGATGCTTCAGAGGCTCCTGGAGGCACATTATCTCCAACACTGCGGCGATGCGACTCCGGAGCAGATGCAATTCTGGCTGAACGAGTTACGTACGCCTGAATTACTTATAGAGGCGACCCGACGATGGCCTGAACTGGTCGAACAGATCGCTCAGCGGCGCCCCTTGCTGCTCATGGCCAAGTCCGGACAGCTTGAGTTGTTAAGACAGGCCTTATCGATAGAAGAGCAGTCGGAACGACAGCGGGACCGAACTTACTGGCAGCCTTTAAAAACGGAATTGGAGCGGCTGCGCCACTCGATTCGAACTGAGTCCCGGACGAAACAGGAGCATCAGTAAGGGAGAACTTGAAAATCAAAATCCGAAT
>CAYZAT010000042.1:0-18756 GCA_964476475.1 uncultured Pirellulales bacterium | reverse complement strand
TATCCTGAACGTAAAGCCTTAGCAATTAGATCTTTGGAAATGCGTCACCAAGCCCGAATTAAACAGAGAAATTGTTTCTTAGGAGGAGCGAAACGACGAAGCAATCTCAACTGCTGGAAAACGCAAAGGTTTGAGATTGCTTCCCCTTCGGCTTCGCTCAGGGCTGACGGCGATTTTCGCTCGCAATGACATTCTCATAATTCTTTATCTTAACAGGGTGCTACGTCTCTCGTCCGTCGTCGATTAGCTCGGGTCCAGCCAATGGAGGACTCTGGTCATGACTTCATCCCGATCCGCTTGCGAATCGATGCCTTCGAACCCGAAACCGAAATAAACAAGCTTATAGGTTCCCGTATCGACGCGCAGCGCCGCTTCGCAGCCGGGCTCATAGGTGAAGACCGGTACGGCCGGAGAAATAGGCTCGATTTCGTCCGTGGAATATTGATTGTTCGCACCGTCACCGCCCATGATCGTAATGGCGATGCCACTGCCGATGGGATCGCGCGGCTGGCCGTGCAACGTCTCCGTATAAGCCCAATTCACCCACTCGGCGTGAAGGTAGTTCTGATAGAAGAGGTCCACTTGATATCCATAGCTGGTCAAACGGGACCCGATATCCTGGCCTGTAAGAAACAGATGCCCACCCCTATCCAAATACGCCATGCAGGCATTCTTTTCCCATTCACTAAACGTCGAGTAAGGAACAGACCAAATGACCGTATCGTACTCTGCCAACGTCTCGGCACTGATGACCTCGCGGGCGCCGTTTTCCCAGATATCACACGGGCGCCCAAGGTTAACCAGCGTATCAGTGAAATATGTCTCATAGTCCGCGCCCCGGTCTCCATCGATAAGGAGCACATCGGACGAGGGGACGAAAACAAACTGGGCACTGATATAGAGCCAGCCTTCCTTGCCATCAGCCGCGGCTGATCTGACGAGATGACGGCCGCAATCCGTCGGTGTGAAGGTATGAGTCACCAAGGCCCCGCTCAGACAATCCTCTTTCATAATCGTATCGTGCCATGTATAGATCGACATCATATCCACACCGGGGGAATCGCAGTTGGAAACAACATCAATGGTCCGGGATCGGTCTTCGGGCAGATTTCTATAGACCGGAACGTCGTCATGGAGGTACCCGTCCGGCTCCAAGGCGGCCAAATGAGGTTTTCGACAACTCAGGCCCGGTCGTTGGGTCGGGATCGAAAGAACGGGATCTCCAAGTAAGACGAATCCGAAAAGTGTTTCTCTGTCCGACGAGTTTTCGATAAGCGTCTCTTGCGCGTAGCGTCTCAGAGCGGCATACGTCATATCGCCGATCCGCCCGGCCCCGCCGTGATAGCTCTCAAGGACATAGTTACAAATTTGCACCATATAGTAATGGTGGGTGAGCAACCGGCCTTGATCATGAAACATGTCATAACCGGCATAGTTCAATCTCGCTCCGCCCACATAGGCGATACCGCCGGCCTCGGACAGAACCGTCGCCTCACCGAACGACGTCGGATAAGGAATGGCATCAAATTCGGGCTGAAATTCGAAGACGGTCAAATCCGTATCGTAGGCGCCGTTCATACAGGAAACGGAGACAACGACGGGCGCTTCCGGATTGAATATCGGAGAGCGGCGAGTTTCAGAAACCATCACATCCGTAGAGCTGATGGGTTCATTCCCGATCCACAAGATATGTCCGCTGCCGTGATCGACGTGATAAAGCAATCCCGAGTCTTCCGACAAAAACAGCGGCTTGACCTGATTCACATCATAGGTGCCCTGGGTATAGTAATACTTGGCCAGTTCCATCCCGTTGAAGGTATCTTTATTGATCGTATCGACCGAGCTGAGCTCGCCGTAATACCACGGCGTGCCAAAGGGTCTGCCGCCCATGACGGAAGCGCGTTTGAACCAGTCCCAGGAGAGGTTCTCGTGCCAACGCTCGATCTTATCGACCACGGATGCCGCCTGGTCCGCATCGCTGACCGGCAGCCGGCCGACCTTGTAATTGGCGACGTAATCATAATCGGGAGAGCTATACAGAAAATCCGTCGGAATCCAGTCATGGTAGGATTCATATTCGTACCACTCATACATCGCCATCTCATTAATATAGTAGCTGGGAGGAACGAGCAAGCCGTCACCGAACAAGGTAACGTACGTCAGATTGGGATGTTGCTCGCGGTCCCGCAGATACGCGATAATCTCTTTGGCCAGTTCGTAATCATAACCGACGATTTTATCTTTACCCGTCACGTCACTGCTGTAGCCGAGGAAGGGAGGATCCGCCGCGGGCACATAGGCCGCAGCAATGTCTTCCGTCGTGACAACAGAGGTCGATACATTTTCCTTACTCACGTGAAACTCTTTAAGGCGCTCCGCCGCCGGCTTGAGCTCCGCCGGGCAAATGATGACACATTCGGCGGTGTCCCCTGCTCTGCGAATGTCGGGCGCTTCGACTTGGGACGCGGGGACCGTATAATACACATTGATATGGGCCTCCGTGATCAAAACGGCCTTCTTGTTCTGGGGGGCATACTGCACCGGGTACGCCTTGATATGGACATAAACGGCGTCGTTATCCCCGCCGGCGTGATACGTCACGATGTCGCCAGGAAAATAACCGTCAAACGGTTGTGCCGCCGAGGTCAATTCATATCGAGCGCGAACGCGCTCCGGGATATCTTGCGGCCTCATCCAGACGTGAGGCTCAGAGGCATCGGCGAAATGAACGGAGTTCAGAATCTCTCGGTAAAAACCATTGACAACCTCTATGCCCAGTATGTTCGCATTTTTTTCGAGCTTGACCGAGAGCGTTTTCATCGGCACCCGGGGCCGGCCGGGATTCGCCAGAAACGGCAAACCGTTAATCACCAAACAATCGTGTCCATCGATTCTCTTGGACAAAGTACAATCCGAAACGTCGATACGGTAGGTCAAAGATTTAGTGCAAATACCCTCTGGACCCATCGACCCGTTCATACGGACGCCCGGCTTCACATTGCCGGATTTAATCAGGGGTAGCTTCTTAATGTTCTTCGGCTCGGACAGGCGAAGATTGCCGGCCAATGCACTTCTGCATAACATTATCATGGCCAAAATCATTCCGATATGGCACAACGCGCACCGGCGCTCGGATTGAATGTCATTCTTTCGTCTTCGCATAACTGTCCCTTCTCTCATTCGGTTTAACGTTTCATGAACCGGCGATTCCCTCAAACTCCGCACGGCAGAATCCACGAAAGCTTCGTCTCGTCTTACATAAATAGACGCCGGACGCATCGAAAAGTTACAACTTTTTTCTTTTTTTGCACGTCAAATGTCACTCGGCGAGCCCAGCGAGGACCTAAGTATTTATATCGACGACACTTATATCGAAATCTTGATCTGAAGCGATTGAAGTGACCTTTCCCGTCTTATCCACCGCAACACTATGGCCGCCGTAAATTCGACCTTTCCATGCCCCGTGGGTAATTTCACCGACCAGGTTCGTCCCGACGACACAAGCTCCCGTCTGGAGAGCCGCGTTTTTGACGACGTCCTCAAGCACCTTGCCGTGCCCGGGCCACTGGTCTTCCTCCGCAGCATATCCGTAGGGTACAAGCAACAGGTCCGGCCCAAGCGCCGCCATGCGTTGTAAAATGTGGTTTTCATGCGTATCAGCACAAATAAGCAAGCCGATCCTCCCAAATTCGGTCTCGACGACGTTTATATCTTCCCCCGGTGTATAAGGCGGCGTCATCAATTCCGAAAGAAGATTGATCTTGCGATGTTTGAGAAGAATTCGCCCGCTGTTGTCAATTAGAATCACCGAATCATACAGACAATCACCGTCTTTTTCCGCCAGACCCACACAAAGATAGCTACCATAATCCGCAGCCAGTTTGCACAGCCGGTCCGAATCCGGTCCCGGAATCGGGCATGCTCTCTTGTGAGCGTCGGGATTGACCCAACCGAGGATCGCCATCTCCGGCAAACAAGCCAGGTCGGCCCCGGCGTCTTTCGCTTGGCAAACGGCATTCTCAATCCGCACGAAATTACCCCGACGGTCGCCATCCAACGTAAATATCTGACACATGGCTACGTTGATGCTTCTCATTGGTTACCTTCTTTCATGACCTCGTCCAGTTCCGACACGCTCAAGCCTTCCGCTTGAACCATTTGATTTTTGTCCGTCAAAATCATCCAGGGAAGTGACTCGATACCCCAGACGGCACGAATTTTCTCGTAATTGTTCCGAATGGTTCCAATCGGGAAGGAAATATCGTGTTCCTTGATCCATTCGTCCAAGGTACCTTGATCGATTTGCGAAGCTTGCACAGCGACGAGGACCATGCCTTTTTGCTCGAACTGCTCAACCCGTTCGCCAAGCTGACGTATGCAGTTCCGCGACGGCCGTTGATTCACGTCCCAAAAGCACACCAGAATCTTCTGGCCTTTGTAACGCCCGGTAGTGAAATCAATCTGAAGGCCGGTGAAATCCGGTAGAGGTGTGCCCACCAAAGAAGGCAACCTTTTCCCCGCGGCAGAAACACCCTTACCGCCAAACTGGACTTCATATGTTTGGCCCGGTTGAGGATCGATATAGACGGGATCGTATTGTTTTGATTCTACGACTCGGCCGATGTGTAACGGTATCGAAGGGACGAAATCAATCGTGAAGCTCTTCCCACTAAAGATCGTTCTATCAAACATCCACCGTATCGACCTGGGCTGAGATTCGTCGGAGATGGACGCCGGACTGATACTGAGAATAAATTCTTCAGGAAAAATAACGGTCCCCTCGATCTTCGCCCAGGGCGTCAATTGGATTCGGGAGATATTCGCAGAGCTTACAGAGGCATATCCGCCTTTATGGAGCGCTACGATGAGTCCTTCGTCTCTGCTTGGAGGCAGCTCGAACCGGCCGTTCGAATCCGTCTGGACAATCGGTTTAGCCTGAGCAGAAAATCCGGTCGTATCAAACTTGCCATTCTTAATAAACGCGATTCGTTTCGGCCCGACCCACCCGACTTCCGCTTTCACCGCCGGATGACCTTCGGCATCAACGACAAGCCCTCTCCGAGGTTCGCCCTTTGTCAAGCGGACAACACACGGTTCGTATTCTTCTCCCAATCTCATCGACGGGGCCTTTTCAGGAAGATATCCCTTCGCCGAGACTCTCAGATCGCACGTACCGTCAAAGGGATAGCTGATGCCGTATCCTCCCCAGGTCCGGCGGAACGTTCCGTCCTCGGACGTCACGTCACTATGACGGGACCGGCTCCAGCTAATCTCATCGTCAACGGCAGACCAGCGAATGCCGTTGGTGAGTGTATATTTCCTAATCGGTTCTTCAGTTTCAGCATCGATCACTTTCCCCACAAACACGGGCACTTTGTACATGACAATTTCATCTCTACGTGACAAATCCTCCGGCATCGCTTTTCTGAAACCCAGAAGGCCGCTGTTCCGTTTGCTGAAATAAAAGCTCAGTTTCCCCTCATTCGGCAGATTCTGGATCGTGAAATGCCCTTGCGCATCGGTTTCTGCAAGACGAATTAGATTTTTCCGACGCCTGTTGACTTCCCATTCCCGGAGGCTGATTTTTACTCCTTCGACCGGGTGGCCATCGACGTCGATCACTCGGCCGGTATACGCTCGACCGCCCTTTAAGCGAACCTCAATCGGCCTCATACCCTCCGCCATCTCAACGGGAACAACCTGAGGCGCATACCCTATGGCGGACACGACGATATCCATGCTTTCGCCGGCCAGGCCACCAACCCGAAACGACCCATCCGGCAACGTACGCGGCGTCGTGCAATTCTCGATGACCTCACCGAAAACCGTCGATCCGTCTCCGCCTCCCGTATCGACCAGCACGTTCACAACAGGCTCACCTTGCTGATTCTTCACGACGCCACTGAGAACCAAACCCCGCTTCATCACCATATCATTGGTACCGTTGAGAAGCTCCGCGATAGAAACTCTCTGCCACGTCTGCTTAATATACTCCGGATGAAGCAAACCAATCGTAAGATCGGAAAGGTCCTTAGGCAAACGGCGCTGCCACTGGCCGTCCGCGCCGGTCATCACCGACTTAATCATCATACTCATCTGTTTCGGCAAACGATAACTCAGATCAACCTTGACGCCGGAAATCGGCTGGCCCTGCTCGTTGATAATACGACCGCTGTAACGCACCTTCCCGTCATCCGTTTCTTTGGGTTTCCCTTCACCGATCACTAACATCGGCATGGGATAGAAAATCTGGCTATCGGTTAAGGGGATCGCTTCGGTAACGTATTTCTTCTCGGCCTCATCTGCATCGGCCAACCGCGTTTGAACGGTCAGATTCGAGGCGGACGGTATATTCGTATGATAATTACCGTATTCATCTGTTTTCGGATAGCACTCGGTAGAATAAACGGCCCCGTTCTTCGTTCTCGTAATCAACTCCACTTTTCTACCGGCCAAACCCTTCCCATCCGCGCCAACGACGCGACCTTCCCCCACGGCTTCTCTATACTCGAGAACAACGTGAATAGGTCCGCCGGTATTGTCTTGCGGAATCGTGAAGAAGCCTATCGCTCTCGATGTCCGGGAGTATGCCATCCAATGTCTTCGCTCAGGCTGGACGTGTTCGAGGATGAACCGTCCATTTTCATCTGTTCTTACGGCGTCTCGAATCTTGTTTAAAGACGTCGTGATATAGACATTTTCCCGCGGTCGTCCCATCTTGTCGGTTACAAAACCTTTGACGGAATTTGTTACCGGGCCGCTTGATTTTGAAGAGTTTTGCGAGCCACTCTGTCCCCACTGGATCATAAACTCATACCACTGGGCTGCATCGTAGCGATTGTCATCTAATAGAATTGAGAGCGTATAGTCGTTCGCCTGGTGCGGCATCTCGGAAATGGAGACAGAGCCCCTGCCGATAATTTTCGTCAATTTAATTCGATGTCTATTTTCCTTCAATGGAATCGATCGCTTGAAACGATACGGCTTGGATACCCTTGCCTGCCATTCAGGTTTCCACGCGGTTCCATTGATGTACGTCGGTTCATCGTATTGAATGTTGTCGGCCCCGTTCCACCATTGACCCGGCAGGTTGTAGCTATGATGCTCGTACCAAAGCTCGTTGCTATTGATTTTGATCGTATCCTTGCCATCGATGAGGGCCATGATATGCAAGCCATCCTTGACTTCGGTTATTGTGGATTCCGGAACGGCCATTTTGCCCGGCTTGATTCTCGCTAAAGCTCGTTTGGCCTGTAGTGCAATTTCCGGCACAGAGTTGGACGTCAGCTCTGTCACCTTAGCTTCCACACCAGGAACGACAAAACGAGTAGAAAAGCCTTCCACTCCGGCGATAAGATTCAGAGCGTTCGCAGCCACAATGGGATTACTCGAATCAAGACAATCGCAGACCTGCGTGTTGATTTGGTCTCTCAACGGCCCGGGATTCGCAAGACCGTTTAATACATATCCGACGTCATTGATATTGATTCCTCGATGTGCAAACAGGCGATTCAGCCAGTTTCCGAATAGAAACGTTTTTACCTGGGGAAGATGATCGTTGAATACCATGTATCGAAGCGCATCGTAACACCTTTGGCGGTCATACGTCGCCGCCGTCAAGGCCGCCGACATTTCATCAAAACCATCCTGCCCTATGAGAACGAAAGGTATCATCTCACTTTGAACGCCGTCGGCGGGCTCAACAGGTAAGTATTCGATCTTCAACCGGCCGGCCCGGACCTCTCTAGCCAGCCATGCTTTCCAGGCGCCTTTTCCTCGAATATGTCTGTATCCCGTCAACGATTGCAATACGCGGCCATACGCATTATGCACCGGAGTATAGTCCTCGACGCTGTGAGCACGAATTAAATCATCTATGATTTCAGGATTATTGCTCGCTCCAAGTGTTTGAACCGCCAGAATACGAACATCACGGTCCCTGTGATAAAGCAAGGCGATATCGGATGGATTGACCGGACTCGCTTCGCCCCTTACCTGAACAGGGGAATTCTGTGTCGATGGTGCGGACTGAGCGGGCGTTTTCCATTGCCGGTAATCCCGCGTCCGGCCATCGGGGATAATCGCCATCTCTTCCGGTTGTAGCGGCCAGGGACTCTCACATTCAATCGGCTCGGCAACCCCGATTCCCAGCCCCCTGGCGGGTGAATCCATCATCAATGAAAAAGCACTACGCGCTACGCCTGCTAACTTCGGATTCACTTCTACATTACCTGCCTGTTTGTCGAGCACCATTTCCTCGGTCGTTCTCGTTTTGGCAATCCCCCGAGCGGCATTATGCTCGTTGTGCCAAAACAGGTTCTTTTGAAGGGTGACGCTACCATCGGATACTGCGAATTTAGATTTGCTGCCAATGTCCCCGCAGTACACGCCGTTCGGTTCGGAAAAGAAGATATTCTCTCGTATAATAGGTTTAGACGCCCCAAGAACCGACAGGCCGGCGCGTTGATTGCCGGTAAACGTGTTGCCTTGTATCGTGTCTCGATTCTGAAACCAGCATGACATGCCGGTCATTTCGTTGGCGTAAAAGAGATTCTGTTTGACAATGGCGCCCGTTTGTCCCGAGGCATAAATTCCACAGCGGGCATTTCCAAAAACCCGGTTTCCCATAATCGTCGGCGAACAATCATCATAACGGATGCCGTGCCAGGCCGCTCCGGAGATACGGCAACGCTCGATTCTTGTCAAATCGTTGCCTCTTCGGATGCAAATACCCGCGTAATGGCAATTGCGAAGCGCGCTGTCCAGCAACCTTAAGCTGGAGCTTCCGCCCTGCCTATCACCCACCGTGATACCGGTCCCCCAGACCGCCGCGATCAAACTGTCACGAATCTCCACGTCCGAGCCGTTTAGGATACAGATGCCGTCCCCGGGCGACCCGATGACCACACATTTTGAAACGGATGCTTTGGCGTTGTTGAATTCCACAATGGGCACAGGTACGGAACGTCCCTTCAATCGTTTTCCGGGACTTGTAAGCTTCAAATCACGAATCACCACGCCTTCCGTATCGCTGACAAGCAAAGTCCGTTTGGCCACCTTTTCCTTAAATTCCGCCTCGAATTTAGTCGCGATCTCCTTGCGCTGCTCGTCGGATTGAGCTTGTTGCATTCGAGCATTGAACGTCCGCATGGCTTCTTCATAGACAAAAGCCCCGACACTTTGCGTCTTAACCGTCGTCCGATCCCAGCCGGCACCTTCGAGCGTGAGGGGCTTGTCGATTTCCAAACTTTCTTCGTATGTGCCCGGGCCTATCCGAATGATCTCGCCTTCTCCGGCGGCATCAATGGCTTCCTGAATCGAACTATATTTTCCACTGCCATCCGCTGCCACTGTCAGCGCACCGTCACTTTTGGCTTTTGCCATCGGCAGAACGCAAACCAACATAAGCCCGACGACAATACAAATGATCGCAAAACGGACGCCGCGGTGTTTCCAGGTTTTCTTCTCCAGCCACTTAAGGCGAACAAGCAAACGGCCGGATGTCTCGAACAAACCCAACAATCCGATTCCCGGCTCGACGGGTTTGGGCAAAAACCGCTTGGCGGTTTCCAGAATAGTATCTCGATAATCCAGGGTGTCCTCACGAAGTATTCTCGCTACTGTAGCATCGCAACACAACTCTCGTAAATGATGTAAGCGCCGCCGGATGAGCCAGAGTAACGGATTAAACCAATACACGATCTGGAGAAGCGTATATATCGTGTTGACCACCAAATCTCCACGTTTGATATGGGCCAGTTCGTGCAGCAAGATATGCTCGATATGTCTATGAGAAAGATGATGGATCGCGGTCGCAGGCAAAACGAGTACCGGTTTGAATGTTCCGAACACGGCGGGTGAAGGAATGGTTTCGGATAGGGTAATCGCGGGAAGTTTTCTAAGATGAAGCCTCCCGGCTGTCTCTTTCGCCAAAGATCGGAGTTCATGAGGTAAATCGGCCTTGCAGAGATCGCTATTGTGAACTCGCCGCAAATTGCGAAATCGTGCAATAGCCCACAAAGTTAATACGACGATACCCATCAACCAAAAAACCATCAAATAGACCTTCCCGCTTAACGCGATATGGACTCCTGATTGAGTTTCCATAACAGGGCTCGGAACAATCTCCCTCGTTGACTCAACGATTTCATTCCTCGGTATATTTTCCGACGCTACGATGGGTCTAATATCCACATCCATACCAGGCGGCGGCGTTGGCATAGCTGGCCCTGAACTCGAAAAATCAGTGGAAGTTGCTGTACTTTCGAGCCGTACGGTCGTTCGATCCGCTTGTTTTCGAACATGCGAAACGATACTGGTCGAAAGTGAGAATGTCGGCGGCAAGATTAACTTCACCAGGATCAGCAGCCAGAGCGCATATCTAATTTGAGGCCAAACGCGCTTGCGGAGAAGAAAATCAACAGCACCAACGAAAGTAATAAGTACGCCGACTTGCCAAAACATCGGCCACATCCAGCTCAACCATACCTCGGCGATTCTATTGATTTGCTCGATCATTTCTGCTCTCCCTTTGCCTTTCCTTTACCTGACAATATATTGATGAGTTCTTTGCGATCCTTGCTGGACAAATTCTCATCCTTCGCCAGAAAGTGCATCATCGGCCCGAAAGCCCCATCGAAGGCCTGGTTCAACATCATTCTAACGGCTGTGCTCCGGGCCTGGTGACGCGAAAGGAGCGGTTCGTAGAGGCCGGTATGGCCCTGTTTGCTTTTCTTGACTGCTTTTTTCTCGACGAGCCGGTCCAACATGGTTTTGACCGTCGTATAAGCCCAGCCGACATGATCCGGCAGCCGTTCCGCCACGTCCCGCGCCTTGGCCGGGTGGCCACCCCACAACGCATTCATAATGATCCATTCCGGTTCGGTGAGTTTCATCTTTCAGCTCCTTACTACAAATGTAACAGAATTTTACTACATCTGTAGCAGAAATCAATGCAAAAATAGAAATTCTGCTATTTTCCGGTTCGCATGAACACCTTCGATTTGAACGTCTATGGACAACGAACAAGTCGAAGACCCTGATTGTAGCTGAACCTGTTGCCGGGATTGTTTCGCATGTGGTCCGCCGACCGCAGCCACCACGGCGGGTTAATGAATGAGCCGCCCCGCATGATCGGCTCGAAAGTCCCGGCTTTATCCCAGGGACTGCCGTCAGCCGGCACACCCTCGTAGTTATCGCCCCACATGTCCAGCGTCCATTCCCAGACGTTGCCGTGCATGTCGTAAAGACCCCAGGCATTGGGTTTCTTCCATGCGACGGGATGCGTTCGATGCCCGGAATTGGCGCGATGCCATCCCATCTCGTTTATGTCTCCCGCATAGTCCCCCACCGTGCCGGCCCGGCAGGCATATTCCCATTCCGAGGCGCTGGGCAGCCGGATCGACATGCTCGTTTCCTCACTGAGCCATTGACAAAACGCCATCGCGTCATACCAGCTCACACAGGTTGCCGGGTGATCGTCCGTCTGTGTAAACGGAAGGTTCCACCAGCAAACCAGTTCCTGGGGCTTCCAATCCGACTCGCCTTTGCGGCTCCAGGCCCATCGTTCCTTCTCGGCGTCCGTTTGATAGCCGGTCGCTTCGATAAAGGTACGGAATTGCCGGACGGTAATCTCCGTCTTACCTATGTCAAAACCGTAATCGATCCGCACCCGGTGGATGGGTTGTTCTCCGCTTTCCCAGTCGGAGCCCATCATGAATGCTCCGGGGGGAATTCTGACGAATGAAAAGGTCTCATCGTCGAAAGTGACTTCAAGATCAGAATGAGTCGCGTTCTTTTTATTCGAAAATTCGTACACCGGTTTGTCGAATTTAGGTTCTTCGTCCATAATCCTGGCCGAATGGACAATCCGGAATCCGGTGCCGTCGCTTCTGAAATCTTCAGTGCCGCGATAGCGATACGTGCCGCCCAACTCAAAGTCGCGCCTATTCCAGGCGCCCCCGCGCAAGAGACGACGGACCGCAACGCGAGGCAGATAATCTCCCGTCAACCATGCACGACCATCGCTCGGCGCGCTCTCGTAGTTACGATGCCAGACATCCAGGCACCACTCCCAGGCGTTGCCGTGCATATCGTACAATCCCCACCGATTCGGTTTCTTTTGACCGATAGGCTTCGTTCCTCGTGTCGTGTTGTCACGATACCAGCCTACGTCACCAATATTCTCCACTCGATCCCCTTTGTCGCCGGCCCGGCAGGCATATTCCCATTCCGCCTCGCTGGGTAAACGGCAGCATTTGCCCGTCGCTTTCGAAAGCCAACGACAGAGAGCCGTTGCATCGTTGAAGCTTATGCATACCGCCGGATTGTCGTCGGACGTATCGAACCCGGGTCGGCGCCAACTGAGGTCGCGAGCAGGAACGATAGGATACCATGCACCACCATATTGGGCGTAATTTGCCGCCCATCTGCCCTTTTCAGCCTCAGTCTGGTATCCTGTCGCTCGAACGAACGCTCGAAACTGCCGGACCGTCACCTCCGTCTTTCCCATATAGAAGCTCTCAGAGATACGAACGCGGTGTACAGGTTTCTCATCGTTGTCACCCGTTTCGGAACCCATACGGAATTCCCCGGCCGGGATGCGAACAAACTCGAAAGGAACGTCCCCCGCCGTGAGCACAAGGGCGGAGCCGTTGCGACTGATAGGTTTGTGTGCCGCCGAAGCACTTTGCCGCGGATAAACGCGACCGTTGCAGATCATGAGTATAATCAACACGCCCGATATGCAGCTCAGCTTATTTGACAGGTCCCCGCTTTTTGCCATAGCCTTATCCTCACAGATTGCTGAAAATGCCATGTTGACCACGAGCAAGAGAGAATACCAGAATTGTTTTTCCAAGACAAGCCTCGCACAGAGTATCTTGTGCGGCTTGAAATCAAAATGGCTGCGGGATTGGACACAACGTCATCATAGGGTTATAATGCAACGGCCCAACGTGCCCGCGGCAAGATTGAATAGAGATGGATGCCCAGCGCGGACGGACGGAAAGGACACGGATCGACCCATTTGGGAGATGGTAAAATGGAAGAGCTTAAAACCTACGAGCGATTTCCAATGCCGATTGTGTTGTTGTGCAATCTCCTTTCGATCTCACTTTATGCCATCGGCATTTATATCCTGGCGCAGTGCGGGATCTGGTGGGCGGTGCTCTATCTCATGTACTGTAGTTGGATCGAACTGAAATTACTAAGGCATAGCTGTGTCAACTGTTACTATTACGGCAACGTGTGCGGCTTCGGAAAAGGCAAGCTATGCGCGCTGCTGTTTCAAAAAGGCGATCCTCAGAAATTCGCCGAAAAAGAATGTAAATGGCTCGATCTATTGCCGGACTTTCTCGTCTCTATCTTTCCGTTGATCGGCGGAATCGTCTTGTTAATTATGGACTTCAACTGGATCATTCTCATATTGCTTATTGCCCTGCTCGTTCTAACCTCGGCCGGCAACGCATTTATCAGGGGATCCTATGCCTGTAAATACTGTAAACAAAAAGAACTCGGCTGTCCCGCCGAGCAACTATTCAATAAGAAACCTTTGGAGGCCTGATCAATGTTCAATCGCATGAACACCCGGAGCAAATCAGTAACGAAGAATCGATCCGTTTGGTGGGGCAAGCTCCACCCTGCTTTTTACTTGCTTATTCTTGCGGCAATGGCTCTGCCGTGTGCAGGCATGACGTCGGTAGAGAGTTCTTCGAAGAAGAGTCCCTCGATGGAGCCGCTCAATCGATTTCCTCGCATGGTGCAGGAATATTTCGTGCAAAACGTGCGCCGGATCGAACGACGAGCGAACCAGCGGCGTGAAGCCCTGAAGACCGCCGCCGACGCCGAGGCGTACGTTCGTGACGTCCAAAAGCGAATCCAACAGAGTTTCGGGCCCTGGCCGGAGAGGACGCCGCTCAAGCCGCGTATCACCGGCGTCGTCGAGCGGGATGCGTACAAGATCGAAAATATCATCTTCGAGAGCCGGCCCGGTTTTCTCGTCACCGCCAATTTGTATATTCCCAAAGGCAGAGATTTCCCGCTGCCCGGCGTCGTCGGCACGTGCGGGCACTCCGCAACCGGAAAGATGATAGGTGTTTATCAGTCGTTCGCCCAGGGATTGGCCCGTCTGGGCTACGTCGTGCTGATCTACGATCCCATCGGACAGGGCGAACGTTTGCAATACCCCGATGAGAACCTTAAATCGAAGATCGGCGTCGGCGTTCGCGAGCATTTGTACGCAGGGAACCAGCAATTTCTGATCGGCGAGTTTTTCGGCTCGTGGCGCGCCTGGGACGGCATGCGCGCGCTGGACTACCTGCTCACGCGTCCGGAAGTCGATCCCAAACACATCGGCGTGACCGGTAATTCCGGCGGCGGCACGATGACGACCTGGCTATGCGGTGTCGAAAGACGCTGGACGATGGGAGCGCCGAGCTGCTTCGTCACGACGTTCCGGCGGAACACCGAGAACGAGCTGCCCGCCGATACCGAACAATGCCCGCCAAGGGCCTTGGCGCTGGGACTGGACCATTCGGACTTTATCGCCGCGATGGCGCCCAAACCGGTTGTGCTTCTCGCCAAGGAAAAAGACTACTTCGACGCCCGCGGCGCCGAAGAAGCCTACCGACGGCTCCAAAAGCTGTATAAACTACTGGGGGCCGAAGGAAATATCGAACAGTTCATCGGCCCGACGTACCACGGCTACTCCCAGGAAAATCGCGAGGCGATGTATCGCCTGTTCAATCGCGCCACCGGCATCTCCGATGCACAAACCGAGCCGGAGTTAGTGATTGAAAAAGACGAAACGCTCTACTGCACGCCAAGAGGGCAAGTGTGCGAGCTGAATTCCCGCCCCGTCTATTCGTTCACAAAGGAAACCTCACAGAAACTGGCTCGGAAGCGCCGAAGTAACCTTTCCGCAACCGAACTGAAACGGCGGATCGTCCGAGTCCTTGGCCTGCGTGGGCTGAATATGCCGCGATCCAAAGAAACCCCCGAATATCGTATTCTTCGCAATTGGCGATCACGCGGATATCCTATGAAGAACTGGACGACTTACGCCGTCGAGACCGAGCCGGGTATCCGGGCCGTGGTGTACCGGCTTACGGACGAGCGACTGTACTCGCGACCGCCGAAAGGCATCCAGCGAGCCATTTTGTACGTGGCGCATCAATCCAGCGACAACGAGTTGCGAGAAGAACCGCTCATTAAAGAATTGATCGAAGCCAACCCCGATGCCGCCTTTTACACGTGCGATGTCCGAGGTATCGGCGAATCGCAGCCGGACACGTGCAATGAGAATTCGTACCTGAGTGCTTACGGCTCCGATTACTTCTACGCGATTCATTCGATCATGCTCGGCAAGCCCTATCCCGGCCAGAGGACCTACGACATCCTCCGCGTCGTTCAGTGGCTCGCCGCGAACGGCCACGAGGAGATTCACCTGGTCGCCAAAGGCTGGGGCGCCATCCCGGCCGCCTTCGCCGCCGTCCTGTCGGACGAGGTCGATCAGGTCACATTGAAAAACACCCTGACGTCCTATACCGATATCGCCGAGTCCGAGACGTATTCCTGGCCGCTCTCATCGCTCGTGCCGGACATTTTGAAGTTTTTCGATCTGCCCGATTGCTACAAAGTATTGGAGACTAAAAACCTAAAACAAATCGATCCCTGGGGCCCCAACGGTTCCCAAGCCGTTCGGTAGGTACGGTGGGGCTTCTCCACCGGGGTTAAACGAATCCTCCAGTTCGATGAGGCAAGATCAAAACATCGTGAGAAGGGCTCTTACTGTTTGCGCCTTCTGCCGGGGAGGAACGCCACACCCGAACTCAGGCCTAAGCCCACAACCAGTGCGATGGCGGTGAATAACACTCGTCGATCACGGTGAGGTTCTGACGGTACATAAGCCCGCGTTAGAACATCCATTGTAGCGATGACATCGCGGACGTTTCTTTCCATATTCTTCTGGTCAAGACGTTGCCGCACGGCATTGAAAAGATCGCGCTCGTGCTTCAGAGCGTTATTTTCCCTTTCGACCAATTGGGCGGTCGCAAACAGCGCCGCAAACTCTTGCTGTTGTTTATTGCAGTATTCGACTAAAAGCTCCTCCTCACGTTCGGCACGGGCCAGTTGATGCTCAAGGGACGTTATCAATTTTGAGTGAAGAGAGCCATTGGGATCAACGGGCGTTGCCGGCACGTCAACGGCACTAACCCGTACATCATTATTGTCATCAGCAACGGCGTGCTGCTTCTCCCATTCCAATAAAGAGATAGTCTGTCGCAATTCGCTCACACGGGCCTCTGTCTCATCCAGACGAAGCCTCTTGCTGGTGATAAGTTCCTGTGGATTCTTTGTTTGAATTGAACGTTGAACATTAGCGATGAGAGCCTCATGCCCTCGTATTTTTTCTTCCAGAGATTTGTATTCTTCTGTTAACAACTCATAAATCCTTTCACCATCCTGGTTAGACTTTTGACCCGTGTATATTCGGTATTGGTCTAAAATAGAGTCCACAATAACTTTGACGTCCTGGGCACTCGGATCCGTAAAGGTGATATCAATAATTTCAGTTTGTTCTCGACATTGCACTTTAAGATTATCTCTGAGATTTTCTAAAACATCGTTCCGCATTTCCAAAGGATAAGGTGTGATTCCAATTAATCGTTGCACAAGAGATATACGAGGCTTCTGATTCTTGTACCATTGTGTCTTTTGTACTTCCGGCTGGTCCAGAACCCGCTGAAGGACTGTCGGACTTCTCATCACGGAGACCTGGGTGTTCACGTATGCGTCATGAAAAGGAATTAAACCATTATCCTCCGTCTGAAAAACCAGATGCGGAATAAACGGCCGGACTCGCACCTCAGCACGGGCCTGGTACTCTGGAACAACGCATGTCCACACAAGAGCGATCGCTGGAGCGGCCACCAAAACGAAAACCACGAATGCAAGAATGAGTCTTTTTCTCATCTCTCCCACCTCCTAAACAGGTTTCGTTTAATCACCCACCTTTTCCTCCCTGAAACACAATTGAATGATATATTATAGCATATATCCATCATCTGTGTCTATTGTGGTGACTACGTATTTTTGTACTTTAGAAACAGGGGGCTGTACAGAATGCTTCGGTACAGCCCCCCGATGAGTTTTATTCAAAAACAGCTTAGGTCTGTGGTTACTACGGATACAGCCGGATGTCGTCAATGTACATCGTTCCCGTACCGCCAGCCGCCGCCGGATCGCCTTTACTACCCAGGCCGATTGCGATCTTATCCACGTTGGTCAGATCGATCCCCTGATCGGTAAAAGCCTGTAGCGAAATCCGCCACTCGGTCCAGGCTCTCATTCTGGGCGCACCCGGATCGTCATGAGCCACCAGCGCAGCAGCGCCGGCGGCGTTCGAGACCGCCACATAGAACGGCTCAGCCGCATTCGTTGAAACGCCCCGGAACCAGAGCGACAATGCCCCAACCCCCGCCGTCGTCCAATCACGCGGCGTCGTTAACGTCAGCGTCGCCTCCGAGTTCGTTACACCCGCTTCGTTGTTATAGAGCATCGGCATGGACTGAGAGCCGCCATGGACAATCGTTTGCTCGGCATACGGGGGGAGCAAATAGCCGGTTTGGGCCCCATTGTCGGCGATGCCGAAGCCGTCGATCCAATGCTGCCAGATAACCTCGCCGGCCACGTCATCATCGGTATAGCTCTCGAAATCATCGACCAGAAGATGATGACCTGCCGTAAAGCTCCAGACCGGGCCTTTGACCGGCGTGCCGTCATAAACCTCATCCACGCGCCAAAAGTACGCGGCCTCCGGTTCGAGTAATCCGGGATCGTAGCTCTCCGCTCCGAGCGCTCTGGAGCCTATGTACTCGGGCGAGCCGGCATCGGCGCTACGGACCGCTTCTTTATCCGTGCCGAAGTAGAGCTCATGCGAGGCGGCGTTATCCGCCGGCGTCCAGGTTAAGACCGTTGCCACCGCCACATCGTCAGCGCCGTTGGAGGGAGACGGACTTCCGACGGCTCCCGGCGTCGTAAAGGTCCAAACGTCGCCTTTGTGCGTCGTGAGGCCGTCAAATTCATCGACTCGCCAGTAATAAACGCCTTCTAAGTCCAGCGGACCGGGGTTGTAATTGGCTCTGGGCTGAGGGATGCCCACGACGCCGTCGTTCACTGTGTCATAATCATCGCCGAAGAAAACATAGTGTAACTTCAGGCTGAAACCCGGCGACCAGTTCAAAACCACGTTATTCGGATCTTTATAGTTGTCCCCATCGGCCGGAACGGGAGCATAGGCCTTATACGGAGGAACCATAAAACTCCAGACGTCGCCTTTCCACGGACTGTCCGGGTGCTGCTCGTTAATCTCATCGACCCGCCAGTAGTACGTCGTTCCCGGGACAAGGCCCTCCGGGTAGGCGTACCCGGGAAAACCGGCAACATAATATGGAGTCGCGTGGTTGCCGCGGAATGTCTCCGGCGCCCTCTCGTTCACCGCGTCAAAATCCTCGCCCAGATACAGATCGTGAGAAACCGCTTCACTTCCCGGCGCCCATTTAATGGTCACCCACGTCGCCTCGAGTATAGCTCCGTCAGCCGGCTGAGGATTGTAGGCGTTGACGGGAGCCTCAATCTTAATATCGTCGTAATAGATCGACGAGGCACCATTGCCGTACAAATCGATGACCTGAAGCGTATTATGCTGATCGTTGTCCCACTGGTGGGTGGTAATGAGCACGCCGTCGTAATATT
>CAYZAT010000041.1:0-18787 GCA_964476475.1 uncultured Pirellulales bacterium | reverse complement strand
GTGGATGAAGTCGATGGCCAGGGCAATGTGTTGACCGGTCCTCTCTGGATATTCACAACGGGATCTTTCCTTCTGGTAGATGACTTTGAGAATTATACCGATGACGACACCGCGGGTAAAGCGATCTGGCAGACATGGATCGATGGTTTTGGCCTTGCCGATAACGGCGCGCAGGTCGGTTACCTCATGCCCCCATACGCCGAACAAACCATCGTTCATGGCGGCTCGCAATCTATGCCGCTCTTGTACACGAACGAAGCCGGCGTAACAAACTCGGAGGTGTCTATGACGCTAACGGCGCCACGCGACTGGACAGAAGGCAGCGTTTCGGAATTGTCACTCTGGTTCAGGGGCGATTCGGGCAACGCCGCCGAGCCGCTGTATGTAGCGGTCTCCAATAGTTCCGGCACCCCGGCGGTCGTAGCCTATGACGATCCGAGCGCCGCCACCATCCGCTCGTGGACGCAGTGGCTGGTTCCATTGCAGGCCTTTGCCGATCAGGGAATCAACCTGGCCGATGTGGATAAGATCGGGATCGGCCTGGGCACAAAAGCCGGTATGGCCGCTCCCGGTGGATCAGGGACGATATACATCGACGATATCCGGCTGTGTCAGCCGTAGTTGTTACAAATTTATCGCTGAACTTTTACGAGATACCACAGTGTTGTCGGTTCTCCGACGGGGAATGTGAATCCTCTGTCAAGATTCTGTGCCTTGATAGATTTGCCGACCTGCCGGCCTGCTCCGTTCAGGGGAACGATGACGGCCTGCTCCGATGGCTCAAGGTCTTGAAGTGTCACCGTTCCTTTGACCGGCTCGATGACTGTGGGCGCTGTCCCCCAGTCGGCCAGCGATGTTCTTTTGTCGTTCCAGATCATGTCGGTGTTTGCCGAGCGGGCTGTAGTGACGAGAAGCAGACGTTCCGAATTGGATATGGATTGTCCGTCTAATGAGGTGAGGATAATTGAACAGAATTTATTATCCACTTCGACGGAGAGATTTCTCAGCGATTTGTTGTTGGCCTTGATAAAACCGATGAGCGCCTGCGATTTGTTTGTCTCGATGGTCACGAGCCCTTTTCCTCGCTCTGAATGATACCAGGCTAACTCGCCCGTGTCCGAGACGACAGGGCTTTGCCTTGCGGCTTTGGGATATTGCTGCATCGAACGGTCGAAATCTGTGATTCGGGTCGAGTGTCGAAGTGGCAAAGACAAGGAAAAACCCGGTGTATAATACGGGCGTTCGGATGCCGGGGATCGGATACCTTCACGGACCTGTTCTATTGAATAGGCTCTCGGAACCGTTTCGAGCGCCGGACGCACATCCCCTCTTAAGAAAATTATGGCCCATGCGGCAAGATTCATCATTTTGACCGGGTCCGGGCGGATATCGAAGTGTCCCGGCATGCGTGTTTCCCACTGGTCGGGTGCTTTGTGTTCGAAGGTGTAGAAGAAAATGCCGTCCCAGTCATGGAAGGCCGAATACGCCGCTAATATGCCGATTCCTTCACAGGCATATTCGTTGGGGAAGGGATGGTTGGTTTCGGAAACGGTATAAGGCTTACCGTTAACCGCCGAGCGCGAGAGTTGAACGACGGTCGAGTTAAAAGGATCATCAACCATCGGCGTATTCGGGATGGAGAAGCTCCTGCGTTTCGTCTTGGAGTCCGTGAAGTAGCGGGGATGTTGCCAATAGACGTGGCCGTCCACGACATCCAGTTTCGACGTGGATGTGAGCAGAGGATAGCCGGTTTTGTAGTGGTTGTGGTCGCTGGTGCCCGCAATCAGGGATTTGACCCCAAGCTCTGTCGTCAGGAATTGATACATGGATTCGAAGTAGTTTTTTTCCAGTTCCATATAGAACGCGGCTTCCAGATGGAATCTCTCTTTCGATGCCGTGTCGAACTGGTCTTTTGTTAAGCGGGGCAGAAGCTCATCCTCTTCAACTCCGGCCTCCGAACACAACTTTTTCAATTCGACTTGCGAGCAGCGCTCCCGCAGCCAGAAATTATATTTCTTTGTGAGTTGGCCGGCATACCATGCCGTGATGTCCGTCCAGGTACCCGGGCGCTTTTGGGTGTTCTTGCCGAGCAGCCGGTCGCTGAACCATGCCTCGACAATGGAATTTTCATTGACGAGTTCGACGATAACAACAGCCGGCTCATTGCGATATTCCGATTTCGTATAGGGATTATAGTGTGTCAGGAGTTGTTGTGCGTATTCTTTATGAAGCATTTGCATGCGCTCGTCGAAGTAGTTTACGATTTTGGCCAGCCCGAGATATTCATAGTCTTTCACGGCGTCGCCTTGTCGATAGTTCCGTCCGACGTTGAGATTCAGATTAGTGTAAATCCCGCGTTCTTTCAGCTTAGTCACGAAATAATCCAGACGATCGAGTTGTTGAGGATCCAGTGCCCGCGTGTCATCTCGCCCTTTGACAAAAAGGCTCGCCGACCAGTTCGAGTCGAGAAAGTGGAACCGGACACAGTTGACGCCGAAGCGAGCCAGATGATCGGCGACGACGGGCGCGTCTTTCTTCGATGGAAAACACGCCGAGCCCGTCACATTAACGCCCCATATGCGAAAACGCTCCCCATTCGGTTTGACAAAGTGACCACTTTCCGTGCGGATGAATCCGTTTTTTCCCGCCGGGGCGTCTAAGAGAAGGGAAAGGTCCGGCAATGCATCCTGATTGCCGCGCCAATCGATGGTGAACGGTTGCATCGCAATACGTTCGGCAAGCGTATGACTCAAAAGGAACAATACTGAAAGAAGGCCGATCAGAATGCGTCTTGAAGGCATGCATTTCTCCGATAAAATATGAAAGGTCGAAGCCTTTATGCTCATGCGGACATATCCGGCACGACGTACGGCGCGCGGTAGAAGCCGTGGGCGAGACGGTTCGCGCGTTTATTGTTTTTGAATCGTTCATTCGTCCTATCGACGTCAAGCCACGGACCGAGCGTCACCGTCCCGGCGTCCGGATCGATCTCGTGAGCCGCCAGGTGCGCCAGGAATCTGTCGAACATCTCGTTGAAAGCCGGGATGTCCCGGACCTGGGCGCGCATTTCTTTGACGGAGGCTGTTTTGCCGAGGCGGTACGAGATGTTGCCCGTATGACAGACTGACGTGGAGGTATGGCCGACGAGGATTTCCGCGGTGAGGTGCTCGCGCCGGTCGGCGCGGACGGCTTCGATGAAGTTGGCGAAATGATCGCCGCGACCGGTGAATCTGGCGACTTCTTTGCCTTCGTTATCCCACGCGATGCCGCGGTAGAGACTCACCGATCCGCCTTCGCAATCGACGATTACGCCGACGCGCTCGCCGCGAAACGTCGGCGCTTCAGTTGAGCCTTTGGCTTGGGTGAGATTGTGCACTTCGTACAGTATAGGAGCCGTCGGGAAATCGTAATAAATGATTTGCGTATTGGGAACGTCGCATGCGTCGCTGAACACAAATCGGCCGCCAATACTCATCACCCGCCGGGGCAGCTTCGTCTCGCCAAGGCACCAGCGGGCCACATCGACTTCGTGAACGCCCTGGTTGCACGACTCGCCGTCGCCGGTATTCCAGTCGAAACTGGAATCGTATTGCAGCTTGTCGCGATAGATCGGCACCTTTTTAGCCGGGCCGCACCAGAGGTCGTAATCCAGGCTCTCAGGCAACGACAAGGGCGTTTCGCGCTTGCCGCACGGCTGGCGCATCTTGTTGGCGAACGCGGTGATACGTTTGATCTTGCCCAGGTGCCCTTCCCGAATCCATCGAATGCCATCATGGAACATCTGCTCCGAGCGATGCTGTGTGCCGCACTGGACGATGCGGTCGTACTTCCGGGTGGCGTTGACCATTTGCCGGCCTTCCCAGATGTAATGCGAGAGCGGCTTCTCAACGTAGATATGCTTGCCCGCCTGACAGGCCCAGATGGTGCTCAGCCCGTGCCAGTAATTCTGCGTTGCATTGCCGATCACGTCGATGTCCTTCCGATCGAACAGGCGACGCATATCGACGTATTGATCGACTCCGTGACTATATTTCGATTCGATGGCCTGGGCGGCTTTGCCCATGCGGTCTCGATCCGGATCGCTCACGGCCACGACGGTGACATTCGTTTGTTTCTCGAAAGACGGCACATGAGCGCCCAAACCACGACCGCCCAAACCGACTACACCCACGCGGATCGTGTCGTTCGCGCCTCGTACGCGAGAAAAAGGAATCGCCGCAATAGCCCCGGCGGCAAGCGAGCTTTTTACGAAATCTCGACGTGTGATGGAATTCATCATTTATCTCCCTTCCAGGGAATCAAAGAGTACGTGGTTAACAGTGTGGATCTTCTCCGTGAGTCCGGCCAACTCGCCCTGGCTTTGGGCCGACTCGACACAGCGCAGAAGCTCCGCCAGTTCGGAGGCCCCGTTGAGGGTATCCAAACCGTTGTTTTTCATCGTTACCATAACTTGCTCGATCCTCCGAGCCAGTCGCTGCCGAAAGAATGCGACCTGCCCCGGCTTCAAGGCGCCCGCTTTGAAGGCCGGCTCAAACTCATGAAACGCCGTACACGCCTTCTGGATATAGAGCAGGACCATGCCCTTAGCCGCGTTGCCCGCCGAAAGAATTCGCGCCCATTGGAATTCTTCATCCCGCCAATGGGCATCTTCCACGGTCGTCTTGTACGCGATCTTATCCGGAGAAGTCATCATTAAATCACCATGGCCTTCTTAAATGTCTCATCCTGACCACCGGGGCGATGTTCACGCAAACAGCATACCAAATATTTTCAGATGGGACAACATCGCCACACGAGGAACGCTACTTTCCTTCGGCTTGCCATTTTTTCATGAGGGCGATGTTGCGTTCGATGAGTTCGGCATGCCTGGCCCATTCGTCGCCGCTACGTTTTTTCATCCCGTCCACGTACACCTTCATGTCGCTATCGTACATCGCCTCCGATTCGCGATGTTGTCCCCGGTCGTTCGTTTCGCGTATCCATTGGTCCAGCATCTTCCTCATATTGCTGAGAATCCGCCGATGTGAATCATCGCCGGCAAGGTTGTGCAACTCCCAGGGGTCTTTCTGAAGATCGTACAATTCCTCCTTCGGCCGTCTTTCGGCCATAATTAACTTCTGGTCCCGATTGAGCTTACCTTCCTTATGCAGCCGGCGCAGCGCCTTTAAGATTTCTTTCTTGTCCTTGTAAGCACACGGCTGCAAGTAAGGTCGGTTTGGATAGAAGTTACAAATGTATTTATACCGATCGGTCCGCACGCAACGAATGCGATCCACTGTTTCATCGCATCGATCCCGCGCTGAGACGATGTGATCTCGCCGTTGATAATCTTCTGCCAGGATATCTTTCCCTTCCATCCACTCTGGAACGGTTATCCCCGCCAGCGCCAAAGACGTAGCCGCCATATCGATATGGATAACCAAATCCTCACGAACCGTCCCGGCCTTTAAGCCGGGACCGCGCACGATAAGGGGTACGCGAGTCCCTTCATCATAGAGAAATTGTTTGCCCCGCGCGTGGCTGATGCCGTGGTCGGTCATGAAGAAGATGAACGTATTGTTATAAATGCCCTCGTTTCTGAGCCGCTGCACAATTTGGCCGACCTGGATATCCGTATTCATCGCGGCGTTGAGATACTGCGCCCAGTCGTCGCGAATAACGGGATCGTCGGGATAGTATGGGGGCAACTTCACATCGGCGGGATCAATGGGCTTGGGCGTCTTTTTCGTCCGGCCTTTGCCGCCCGCCAGTTGAACCTGTGCGAAGAACGGCTGGCCCGGCTTTCGATCCGCCCAGTCCGTGCCGTCGTAAACAGCCTTGTCGTATTCAAAGTTGTAATCTGTCTTGCCCGGCCGCTTTCTACGGTTTTCGATGAACCCATTACACGTATAATACCCTGCCTCCCGGAACATCGCCGGGACGAGCCGGATCTTCGAAGGCAGATGAATCTTTTCCGTTCCTCGTCCGGAACGATGCTGATGGGCGCCGATACTGGTCTGATACATCCCGGTGATAAGCGCCGAACGGCACGGCGAACAAACCGGCGCCGTCACAAACGCCTTATCGAATTTGACGCCCTCCGCCGCAAGCCGATCTACGTTTGGCGTTCGTATGCTCGTCTCGCCGTAACAGCCGAAATGACACGACATATCCTCGACAATGATCCAGACGATATTCGGCCTGCTCGTATTTTGAGCCCATACCCGGCTCTGATGGGCTGAACCCAAAACCGCCATTCCAAGCCCACACTTTTTGAGGAACTGCCTACGATTGAATATGATCGACATAACACGCTCCTTGTCTAAACATTGCAAACAACCGTTCAATCTTCGGTGATGTCATATTACCAGGTCTGATCTGAAACTTCCACCTTTTGCATTGCCGGACAAGAGAACGATCCGTCTGAACAGAAAAAGCTTCCGCCTACAACAAGAAGAATACAAACAGATTCTTTCCCAACAGGGGAAATTGATTTATTTTCTATCCGAAGTGGCGATGCCGTCCATTGCGATAACAACGTCTTTTTGCGCAAAGAACTCCTGCTGGAAGGAGGAATGAAACACAGCAGGAGCTCGAAAGACCACAAGCCTCCGTGCTCACAGCCGCTTAGATTCTAACACAAGGACGCAAACGTGTCAATTGTGGTGACTACGTATTTTTAAAATGAAACCTCTGCTTTTGGCTTCTTGAAAGGCGTAGCTAAACCTGTCTGCTCTATTTTTTACCTATTTTTTCCGGGGCGCGGTCTCGTGCCTTCAACTGGAGATTGGCTCCGACGTTTCCGCCTACAAGCGTTCCGGCGGCAATATTTCCACCGCCGTCGTACACCCCGCTGGGAACCTGCCCGCCATAATTCGTGCCGTTATACAAGGCGCGGTTATTAGCGAAAACATTCTCATTATAAATGAAATTAATCCCCACATCACAGGACGATACGAGATTCCCCTCAATGACGTTATCATAGCCTTCTACGTTGATACCGTATCCTTCGCATTCTCTGATTGTGTTGCCTTTGACCAGACAACCGTCCGCATCTCGGATCCATATGCCATCAAACGTAAAAAAGACCGTGTTGTCGATCACACTGGAGCCTTCTCCCGGAATGATACCATAACTACAATCGGCAATCGCATTATCCCGGATCAAGCTGCCAATGGTGGTTCGAACACCGATAATGCCGTTTCCAGAAATCAGGTTGTCGCTCACAAAAGAGATGTGACCGCACGTTATCGCGCCGAATCCCTCCTCGATGTCAATTTGAGTTTGAGTAACGGTACAGCCTCTGACCGTATGATTGATACCCCAGAGAACGATCCCTTCGGCCCCGATCGACGTAACCCGGACGTCAATGACCCGATGCCCGTTGGCCTGAATGACCTCGCCGGAATCGGCTTCATGGATACCGATACACGGGAAATTGGTGATGGTGCCGTTGCGTATCTCGACATTTGTGCGTCTGTCCATGAAAATTCCGCTGCAAGTTTCATTAAATGAGGACGTGGGGCCAATGAGGCTGTAGCCGCCCAGGTCGATCGTTACGTTGTTGGCATCGATGACAATCGCGTTTGTATATCGATCCGTATGCGTCAGATTCCGGGTGAGGCAGTAAGAGCCGGGTTCGCTAATGATATAAGGCAATTCCGGGATCGGCTGAGCATTCGTCCGGGTCGTCGGTCCGGAAGGCAGGCCGGGCGCGGTATCGTCGGCCATGCAAAACGCCAAAAACGTTAAAGTACTACCCAATGCCAATAGAGCTAACACAAGCTTTGTTTTCGTTCTTTCTGCTTTCATTTTTTCACTCTTTCCATTGAGGTGTCATGAGTAAACGACCGGCACCACGCCGGTTGTATGTGCACAGTCATTCCTGACGTTCAAGCTGTTAGAATGAGATAACCATCACCTCCATATTTCACTCCACAGGATTACCCCGATATCATATATAGGATAACCTATCCTATGGCATATGTCAAGTACGATTCCTCGTCGGAGAGACCAAGGCGAAGATATAAAACCTCATAATAACTTATAATTAAAAGATTTATAGAAAACCAGAACAGAAAAGCACAAAGGCGTTTTCAGAGGAAATATCATCCATTGGAGAGAATTCATACGAACAGGCCTCCCGCACAGAAGGTAAGACTTCTCAGGAACGCCCGTCGTTGAGTTCCGACCAATGATTCCTTATCAGGATCCTTTGCAAAGCCCTGGATCTGGAACCTTATTTTGCTTGAATTCTGTGCGCAATATGTTATGATAATACTTGAGACCGAAGATGCAAAATAAGACATCGAACACGAAAAGCGATGGCCCTCATCTTAATCGAGCTGGTCAATGATACGAATTCACGAGAGGGAGAAAAAGCCAAGAATGACAATAAAACACACATACATTTGTGCCATCGCATTCCTGCTCGTCTTACTCTTGCCGAACGGCCAAAACCTCCAAGCCCGTATAATGGTGAACGGCCATGAACCTCCGGCATTCGTTCAAGAAGCTGAAACGATCTGCCCGGCTGTCGTCCTGTCCACGCAATGCCAATGGAAAGACGATCACCGGGGCCGACATATCTACACCCGCGTCGAACTTCTGATTGAACGCACGATCAAAGGAAAGGTACCCGCGAATCCGCTCTCTATCGAGGTCGTCGGCGGGACGGTGGGCGAGATCACGGAACGCGTCAGCCATAGTCCGGTTTTTAGAGAGGCAGAGCAGGTATTGCTCTTCCTTGAAGGGCCATCCGGGAACTTCAGGGGAAAGCTACCCGTTGTTGACGGTCATGTCTTCTGGGACGGCCGTAAGGTTCATTTGGATGCGCTCGCCGCATCGCTGACGGCCGGCTCTGTCGAACTCTTTGCAGAAACAGACGAGATGCTGTTTAACGATAGTCTCGTTATCACCCGTATCGTTCCCGATATCGCCTCGGCGGGTACGGACACCGATGTGACCATTTACGGAACCGGATTCGGCGACAGCGAGCGTAATGGGCAGGTTGAATTTTTCTACCGGAAAGGCGAGCCCCGCATCAAGGCGTCGACGATTTTATCATGGTCGGATACGGAGATTATCTGCACGGTGCCGACCGGGATCGTCAACGACTATGCGGCCAGCGCCGGCAGCGGCCCGGTCACTGTAACGACCCGGTCCGGAACCAGCAACGAGTATCCGTTCAGGGTGATCTTTGGTTACGACCGTCAATCCTGGTGGGGCGACCATCCGATCATCTCTTACCACATCAACGAAAACACCGACGACTGCACGGGGGAAGGGACCGCGGTCCAGGCCGCCGCCGAGACGTGGAATCAGACAAGCCCCGGTCTTCTGTTCCAGTATGCCGGTGCCCATACAAACACACAGACAAGCAGGAACGGCCTGAACGAGGTGATGTGGGGATCGACCTCATCGAATGCCCTTGCGGTGACACACATCTGGTCGAAACCTGCGCCTTATGCGCCCGGGAGTTCTCCAGCGGCAGATGAAATCATCGAGTGCGATATGGTCTTCAATGACCGGGCCAACTGGAGTACACATCCTTCCGTGCATGAGGCGGACGTGCAGTCGATCGCCCTTCATGAATTCGGCCATTTCCTCTGCTTGACCGATATTTACGGGGATATCGGGGATAACGAATACGACGCCGCTAAAGTGATGTACGGCTATAGTGACGGCAGCACGCTCAAAAGACATCTGCATCCCGACGATATTGCAGGTATCCACTGGATTTACCCCCCGAACGGCCCGCCGGAAAGTCCCGACGCGATCGATTATCCCACCGAGGACGATGGTCATTATACCATCATCTGGGACGCCTCCAATGCAGCAAGCTCCTATCAACTCGAGCGCTCCATTGACGGCGGGGAGTGGATACAGATCTATTCCGGTCCCCATACGTACTTCGACGAGACCGTGGGGGATGGTCACTATCGCTATCGCGTCTCGGCTTCCAACAGCGTCGGGGCCAGCGATTGGCAAACCGGCGATTGGGATTGCCTTGTTGATTTTCTTGTCTGGGAGGGGAACGGTGAGCCGAATGATCCTTTCCTGGTCGGCACCGCCGAACAACTCGACAGGATCGGAACCGATTCCAGGTGGTGGAACAAACACTTCAAGCTCACCGCGGACATCGACCTTTCGGAATACGACGGTCAGAACGGACGACCGATGTTCCATACCATCGCCCTGGACGATGACTCAGAACATTGGACGGGCGTCTTCGACGGTAACGATCACATCATTACAAACTTCACGTACAGATCAGGCACATCAGGTCATGCGGGACTGTTCGGATGCATCGACGGCCCCGACGCACAAGTAAAGCGCCTTGGACTCATTGGCCCTCGGGTCGAACATACAGACGCCGGAACAAGCGATCGAGTCGGCTCGCTCGTCGGCCTTTTGCAGGAAGGATCGATCGCGGCGTGCTATGTCCAGGATGCCGACGTCAGGGGAAAAAGACGGGTCGGCGGGCTCGTTGGAGAAAACGTGAACGGCCGGATCGCCAATTGCTATGCGGATGTCAGGGTCTCCGGAACAGATGATGTCGGCGGGCTTGTCGGGTACAATTCCGGCTCGGTGATCGCTTGTTTCTCGGTAGGGACCCTATCGGGCAGCGGATGGGGCGTTGGGGGCGTGGCCGGCTCGAACAACCCGCAAGGCATAATATCTCAGTGCTATAACAACGGCATCATAGTCGGCAGCGAACGAGTCGGCGGCTTGGTCGGCGAAAACCGGAAAGCTGAGATTATCCAATGCTACAGCACGGGTTCAGTCCGGGGGGACAAAGGATATATCGGCGGCCTGGTCGGTGATAATCTGGATGGAACGATCTCGGCGTCTTTCTGGGATATCGAAACCGGCGACCAATCCACCAGCGCCGGCGGCACCGGAAAGACGACAATCCAAATGCAACAAGCCGGCACCTACCTGGAAGAAGGCTGGGATTTCGTCAACGAGACGGAAAACGGCACAGAAGACATCTGGCGAATCAACGACGGAAATGACTACCCGCGACTCTGGTGGGAAAACCGGTAACATTGATTAATGATAATTGACTATTGACTATTTGTAACGTTAACGGTTCTAAAGCTGACGAACGTGCTTTTCATTAGTCAATATTCAATCGTCAATCCCTAATAGTCTTTTAAATTCCTCATCCAATCGGGCCAGTCTTGAGCCGCGGCGCCGCCGGCCTTGGTCCACGGACCGTGAATATCGAACTCGCGATTCCAGTTGAACGTCCAAAGCTCTTTCAGGCTGACCTTCCTCGCATTAAGGTCCAGAAAAACGTAGTTGACGACGCCGTCGTGCCTGTTGAGGCAAACCAGGTGCATTTCGTTCGTTCCCTCAATAACGCCATCGTACGGGGGCGGACCTTGTGTGTGATTGGGCCAGGTATCCCAGATGGCGCAGTCAAAAAACAAAGGGATATTTCCGGCCTTTTTTTGCTCGCGGTTCCTCCAGCACCTCTCGTCGTCACGGTCGCTGAGCCATTCATTCATACCGTAACTACCGTAGTCGGCACCGGGCTTCTCGAAGTTCGTCCAGACTCCTCCTCCGGCTTGCCATCGCCAGGCGCCGAAGGGAACTCTTCCTCCGTCCGTGTAGGGTTTTTTGGCCGAGGGACATAAGGTCAGTGCGCCCCGATCATGGTAATACGGCCGCAGATTTTCGGGCCAGTCGCCGGAGGCGCCGTCGCCCGTCGGGAACGTGCCGTCGGAGTCATCGAGATACATATGCCAGCAATAGCTCCATTGCTTGATGTTCGACAGGCACGCGACGCTATTCGCCTGTTTCTTCACCCGTTGCAATGACGGCATCAATATGGCCAGCAGTAAGGCGATAATGGCGATGACGACCAAAAGCTCGATTAATGTAAAACCGCTTTCTTTACGCATGATGCTATCTCCTTCTCTTGCCACGAGAAACAATGAGTTTCTGATATGCTTATCAAGCGTCATTATAACACAATCGATCACGACGATCCAATTCATTTTTCCGCTTTTGGCGCTAAAATTCAAGACGTAATCGTCTCTTGTGGAGGCGAAAAACACCTTTAGAGATCGGCAGAAAGGTCCTGGATTGCAGATATCTTCAACATCCGATCTGAAACGGCCTCTTTACATCCTTCACTGCACAATCTCGTCCAAATGCTCAATTATTTGCAACCGCCTGTCGTCAGAGACATGTTTGGTGCGAACGAACAGACGATGGCGCTTGCGCCAGAGAATTTTGGCCGCCTTGTCCAGGTCGTAGTGTACGAGCTTCTTTCTCGGATCGGACCAATGAGATTCACAACAATCAAAGACGCCGTGCTGCTTGTCGAACCACCAAAGCTGAAACCCGCCGAATGAGCGAAACTGATCATCTTTGATACCCAAGACCCATTCGTCGTAGAGCAACTGCTTTATGTGCGACTTGTCTCTGACCTTGATCTTCTTCATTGCTCTATGCTCGGAAACGCGTTTTCTGTACCGCTTCGTTTGCGCATGACGGTTCTCCTTCTCACGCAAAGAAGGTTTAATCAAACCGACATTTCTCTTTTTGATATGATGATTCTCCCCATCCCGATTTGCTATGATTATAACACATCCGGACGCAGGCATGCAAGCATAGAACTGGATAAAGTGAATATTCGCAGGGACTTGTGGGCCGTTTAGTAGTCTTTGAAATTTCTCATCCATTCGGGCCAGTCTTCCGATTGGACGCCGCCGGCCCGGGTCCAGAGACCCGCCGTATCGAATTCGCAATTCCACTTGAATGTCCACAATTCCTTAAGCCCCACGGCTCTGGAGGAGAAATCGACGAAGACCGCACTGGAAAATCCATTGTGCCGATTGAGGCAGAGCATTTTCATCGCATTCGTGCTCCAGCCGTCCACCTGTCCCTCGAAGACCGGCGGTTCATCCGTATGATGCGGCCGGGTATCCCAATGATAATCATCCAGGAACAACGGGATATTGGCGGCGCCCTTCACATCGCGCGTTCTCCAGTACCACTCGGGCGGCCTTCCCCCTTCCCGGCCCGGCAGTGGATCGGTCACGCAGATATTGATCCCGTAGCTGCCCTGATCGCCCAGAGAATTGATCCAAGCCCCATACGTCGCGTCCGCCCCGTCGTCGCGAGGTTTCGTGGCCGTCGGGCAACAACAAAGATCCGGATCATCGAGGTAGTACCGGCGCAGCACGACCATCCAGCTATCATCGAAATAGGCGCTGTCGTTCCAGCCTCGATGGAAATGGCCGTTGTTGTCGTCCGTGTACAGCGAGAAGTACAAAGCCCACTGACGCAGGTTCGACTGGCAGGCGACGGCCCGGGCCTGTTTCCTGACCCGTTGCAGCGAGGGCATCAATATCGCCAGCAACAGGGCGATGATGGCGATCACCACCAACAACTCGATGAGCGTAAAACCTCTCGACCTGTCCATAAGAGCACTCCTCGCTATCATTATCTGCCTTATGAGCTTGAATTTTATTATACCAACTATTCATAGCGATTGCAACGTTTTCTACCCCTGGATTTCCTGTCAACCGATCCGCTTAACCGGTCGTCGTACTATATACTCGAAGAAGAAATGTCAAAAGGCTCTACTGGAGAAGTTCGCTCGGGCCCGATCGACAAGAGGAGCCTATTGTGCTCATGAACAGTAGTTTACAATGTTGGGAGATATGAAATGAGACGTTGGAAGAATGTATATTTACTTATCGTTATGATGGTTGTCGCCTGCTGCTTTGTCGAATCGTCTCCGTCGCAACGGGCATCGGCAGCGCAGGGCGGCGCACAATCAGTCACGCTGTCGAAAACCGCTTCCCCTCACGCCTGCAGGCAGATACCCCACCCTCTCTATCCCAACGTACTTGATAGGCCACCCACGATCGCTTCTCCATACGCCACGAAAGAAGGAACGGAGGTTCTGACGGCCATCCTGAAGAACGGGAAATACGTTTTCATACCGGTCACCGTCGAAAATGGAAGGCCTTTGCACTACAGCTACAGAGTCGGATCTGTATATGGCAAAGACCGACAGCTTCATGTGGATCGTCATTATTTCCCGACCCTGGCCGGAACCGGACTCCACTCGGAAGCCGAGTTGGATGACAAAGATATGATAACAGGTATTCCCGCTGATGTGATTACATACATCGGTCGACCCGGACGGTTTTCAGGGGCTGGATTTATGGCTGAAGATGAGGATATCATCTCCGTCCTGAAGGGGGATAACAACCTGGTCAGAAAACTGGGACTGACCCATCCACAGATGGCCAGACCTCTCTATCACGTCTGGAATATAATTCTTCAGGAAATCAAATGTGAAAAGTGGGGGCGGTTCTCCGGCATCCGGTGTTTCTTCTATAACGGAAACAAGGTTACGCTTCGGGCGGAAAGTATGAAGGGCTGGCAGAACTCCATATTTCAGGATGAGATCCAGGGGAGATTCGATATCGACGTCCAACGAACGCTCACCGACGCGGAGCGACGATTCCTACAGGAGAAATATGCTCATCTCTCCGCCGAACAGATGGCCGAGCTGAAAAAGAAGCTCACCCGCTTCCATTTCAGTGAAATGGTACCCTACTACATTATGCGCTACGGTTTCTATGAAGGCCATACGGACTATCGGGCCGATCCCATTGCCATTGCGTGTATCTTCGGACTCAAAAGCGTGGAAGAAATTGAGCATGCTTTTCCGGGCCATCTGCACAGAATCCTAATCGACCATTTTACAGAAAAGGACGCGGCCGGATAACCGGACGTAATGTTCCTTCTCACAGGGAAAGCATCAACATCCATCTGTTCCTATAGAAGAATACCGAGGCATGGCGGCTCGGGCGGTACACGGGATTCGAGATCATATCTACACAACCCCATTTCATATGGCGCAGGAGAAAATATCTGTTATGGCCATGGGGTGTATACGTACTATCCGAACAATAGCTGCAATTTTGCGGTAAATGTGGTATTGTAGCCGGATTAAAATTGGATCGTGCTATGAAAATCTCTGATGGAAACTATTTGTTAGAATGGCCAAGACGGTAATCACAGTCAAAAATCTAAGCAAAAGCTTCGGCAACGTCCGTGCGGTACAGAACTTAAGCTTTTCGGTCGAAGCCGGGCGTTGTTTCGGCTTCCTGGGTCCCAACGGCGCCGGCAAGACCACCGCGATGAAAATCATCTACGGCAAATGCCTCAGAGACAACGACGGCGACAGCCGGATGGATATCTTCGGGTACGACCCGGCGAACAACGAGCTGGCCATAAAATATCTCTCCGGCGTCGTTCAGCAGGAAGATAACCTGGACGACGAGTTGAACGTCATCCAGAATTTGATGGTCTATGCCAGGTTCTACGATTTACCGGTTAAGACGGCTAAGAAGCGCATTGATTATCTGCTTGATTTCCTCGAACTTTCGGAAAAAGCCACGGCGAAAATCAGAGAGCTTTCCGGCGGGATGAAGCGACGTCTCGTGATCGCCCGGGCGCTTCTGAATTCCCCAAGGCTGCTCATTCTCGATGAACCGACGACCGGTCTGGACCCGCAGGTCCGACACGTGATCTGGGACAAGATTCGCCAGTTGCAAAGACAGCAAACAACGGTCCTTCTGACGACGCACTATATGGACGAAGCGTTCCAGCTTTGCGACCGCCTGTTGATTATGCACAAGGGCCAAAAAATCATGGAGGGCCGACCCGACGACCTGCTGGAAGAGAACATGGAACAATACGTTCTCGAAGTCCGCGACATCGAATCGGCCGGGCAGATCGATCCTCAGTCGCTTCCCGGCCGAATCCGAGTGGACCTCGCAAGGGAATTGACGCGGTATTATTGCGACGACATCGAGATACTGAAAGACCTGGCGGACTCGCGTCTAAAAGCCGGCAACTACCTCATACGACAAACGAACCTGGAAGATGTATTTTTGAAAGCGACGGGGAGACAGCTTAATGACCGACAGTAACACCGTATTGTATCCGCCGCTTCATCGCAGGCTCTACGCCGTGTGGTTCCGGCATATGCGCGTCTATACGCGAAACCTGCTGAGCAACGGATTGCCACCCTTCCTGGAGCCGTTGATCTTTCTGGTTGGCATCGGGCTCGGATTAGGCAAATATATCACCGAGCCGATGGGCGGCGTCAAGTACATCGAGTATCTCGGCTCAGGCTTGCTCGTCACCTCGGCCATGTACACCGCCGCCTTCGAATGCAGCTACGGCACCTTTCTCCGGCTGGAATTCGAGAAAGTTTACGACGGCATGCTCGCGGCGCCGATGACCGCTAACAACCTGATCGTCGGCGAAATACTGTGGGCCGGCTCAAAGGGATTCTTCTTCTCATTCGCCGTTTTGTGCATCCTTGCGGCATTCAAGATCGTGACGTTGCCCTATGGCCTGCTCACCCCGTTCGTCGGCTTCCTGACCGGGGTGATGTTCAGCACGGTCTCGCTGCTCGTGACGTCCTTCGTCAAAACAATCAACCATTTTAGTTTCTACTTCACCGGGTTCCTCTCGCCCATGTTCTTTTTCTCCGGCGTGGTTTTTCCCGTGGAGAACCTGCCGGTCTTCGTCAGACCGCTTGCTGAGATCGTCCCTTTGACTCATTCGGTCCGCCTGGTTCGGGCCGTGTGTGTCAATGACTACAAGCCGATTTTGCTGTTCGATTTTCTCTACATCGTCGTCTTTATTCTTGTCGTGGGATTCTTCGCCATCCGAAGGCTCAAAACACGATTGATCAGTTGAAAATGAAAATAGCCAGCTTCAATGTAAATTCTCTGCGTGCCCGCTTGCCCATTGTGCTCCAGTGGCTTGCCGAAAGTCAAACCGATGTGCTCTGCGTTCAGGAGACCAAGGTCCAGGACGCTGATTTCCCTACCGAGCCTTTTGACGCAATAGGATACCACTACGCCTTCAAAGGTCAGAAAAGCTATAACGGCGTCGCAATCCTCAGCAAGCATCCCATCGAGCACGTCGAATACGGCCTGCCGGACGAACCTAAAGATGAATCTCGGCTCATCAAGGCGGAAATCGCCGGTCTGACAATCGTCAACACGTATGTCCCGCAAGGCCACTCACCGGATTCGGAGAAGTTTCAATACAAACTCCAGTGGTTCGCCCGTTTGCTCGATTACTTTCAGCGGAACTTCACACCGGAGGACGCCTTGGTCTGGGTCGGCGATCTGAACATCGCGCCGACGCCAGACGATGTGTACGATCCGAAGACGCTGTTAGGACACGTATGCTTTCACCCGGCGGTGCACGAGGCCTTGAGTAGCGTTATGGCGTGGGGCTTCGTGGATGTCTTTAGAAAGCATTGTGGTCAGCCGGGTGAGTACACGTTCTTCGATTACAGGATGCCCAACGCCTTCGGCCGGAACCTCGGTTGGCGTCTGGACCACATCATGGCGACAAATTCGTTGGCCGAAAAGAGCGCGTCCTGCACCATCGCCAAAGACCTCCGCTGCGCCGAGCGCCCCAGCGACCACGTCCCCATCGTCGCCGAGTTCAACTGGTCATAACTTTCATAGGTTAAGACCTGCTTTTATCCATGCCACAGAATTATTCAACCATTTTCTTTATGACAAATAGACCATTGCTTGTTATACTAAAGTTCGCAGGTGCTCCTATTTATTATTAATCTTGTTCTTAGACGATATAGCAGGTAAGCTCGAGGAAATGAACAAACCGTTTCTAACAACCAGGAAAGGTGCTTTGTTCGCTGAAGATTGTATGTCGTTGCTCAAGGACATGCAATCTTCGATTGTTGATTGTGTCTTTGCCGATCCACCGTTCAATTTGGGAAAGGATTATAAGAACGGTTATCATGATAAAATGTCAGATTTTTCTTATATACGCTGGTGCGAAGATTGGATTACGGAGTGCTGCCGAATACTAAAACCAGGAGGGGCTATTTTTATTTATGCCACGCCTGAACTTGCCATCAAGTTCGGAAACATACTGAATGAACTGGCTACATTCAGACACTGGATTGCTATGACTATGAAGGGAACATACAGTCGAGGTAAAAAACTGTATCCGGCCCATTATGCTCTACTATATTACACACGGGCCCAACCCAAAACTTTTAATCGTCTTCGGATTCCAGTACCCACGTGTCGTCACTGTGGGAAAGAGATCAAAGATTACGGTGGGCATCGTGACAAACTTAATCCGTTGGGTCTTAATCTTACAGATTTTTGGGAGGATACATCGCCTAACCGTCATCAACAATTTAAGGTACGCCCCGGTGTCAATGAACTTAAACTTGTCATTCCCGAGAGAGCAATTCTTATTTCTACAAATGAGAATGATATCGTGTTCGATCCATTCGGTGGTGGAGGTTCTACATACCAAGCAGCCGAACTTAATAACAGGTATTGGATCGGCACTGAATTATACGATAGCAAACATATATTACGTCGGTTTGAAGAACGATTCCCCTTCTCATTGGGTATGAAACCTGAATTCGATATACAGGAGCTTTTCAGGCAAGATGAAAATCACGAAAATGCGGTTTTACAACGGCGCTCGCGAGAGGGCCTGTCGGCTCGGACTCGCTGACCTCTTATTCGAACTCCAGGATATCTTACTATCTGTGGACGTCCGGCTCAAGGAGACAAAGGATGCAAATGGTGCAGCAGTTCTTCGCAAGATGATTGATGCCGCGTTTGAAGCACGTGGGGGTTGGGAGAAAACCTCTACAGGGGGTGTCGACTGGACGAAGCAGCCCAAGGGCAAGAAGGTCGTCGACCACGGGCCGCGGCTGATGAACGGCTACATCATCCACGACTCGTTATGGAAC
>CAYZAT010000040.1:9939-19032 GCA_964476475.1 uncultured Pirellulales bacterium | reverse complement strand
CGGCGACCTCGACCAGTACGATTGCATCGCCTTCTATACGAGCGGCGTTCTCACGGAACCGAATAAAGCAAAGACGCCGCCCATGACGCCTGAAGGCAAGAATAAGCTTCTGCAAGCCATCGCCGACGGCAAAGGTTTCGTCGGCTTTCACGCCGCAACCGATTCCTTTCATTCCAAAGGCCCCCGAGACCAGAACCAGACGCAAGTCGATCCCTATATCGTCATGATCGGCGGTGAATTCATCGTCCACGGCGCCCAACAGGAAGCGACGATACGCACGGTCTCGCCCGAATTCCCCGGCGTCAGAGACTTCGGCCGGATCCAGAAGCTCAGAGAGGAATGGTACACCCTCAAGAATTTCGCCGACGACCTGCACGTCATTCTCGTCGAGGACAATGAAGGGATGAAGGGGGACTGCTATCAGCGCCCGCCCTTCCCCTGCACCTGGGCTCGCCGGCACGGTAAAGGAAGGGTTTTCTATACCTCCTTCGGTCATCGCGACGACATCTGGACCAGTGCGCGCGTCCAGGGCATTATCGCCGGAGGTCTGGCCTGGGCGATGGGCAACGTGACCGTCGATGTCACACCGAATATCGACAGAGTCACACCCAAGGCCAGTCAGTTGAGATATTGACAAGGCTTGCCGGGAAAATAATACGAACCAACTCGCGTCCAACCCAGTATCTTGGGACAATGGGCCGAGCGTCGACGAACACGGTTCGATGCTCGGGGATTAGAAAATGAGGCTCCCGGGAGGCGCAAGAGAAATGACGCGAAAGTATCACTTGTTTCTGCTATTCGTACTGGCAATTCTATCCGTAGCTCAGGCTAATGACTGGCCGCAATGGCGAGGCCCTTACTTCAACGGTTCCACCGATGAAAAGAATCTTCCTTCAGACTGGAGCCAAACCGAAAATATCGCCTGGAGCGTCGATTTGCCCGGCTCGTCCGCAGCGACGCCGATCATCCAGGCGGACCGAATCTTTCTATCGGGCGTTGATTCTGAAGAAGAAGTACTGCTGGCGATGTGCTTCGAGAGAATGAGCGGGAAACTCCTCTGGAAACACGACATCGCACAAGGAACCAGCCACGATAAACGGAGTACCTTCGCGGCCTCCTCCCCGTTGACCGACGGCAAGATTGTCGTTTTCTTCTATGCAAACGGCGACCTCGTGTGCTTCGATAGTGATGGGGATCGCCGGTGGGCCCGTAATCTTCATAAGGACTACGGACCTTTCGCGTTCCAGTGGACCTTTGCCAGCAGCCCGACACTGTTTAACGGCAAACTGTACGTGCAGATATTACAGCGGGACGTGCCCGTGCGAGGTCGCGGCCTGTCGGGCCAAAAGAATGAATCCTACCTGCTGGCCCTGAATCCGAATACCGGCGAGACGCTTTGGCGGGTTATTCGCCCAAGCCAGGCCCGGCGGGAATCGCGTGAAGCATACAGCACACCGATTCCTTTTACTTTAAATGGGAAACAGCAATTACTGATCGCCGGAGGCGATGCACTGACCGGGCACGATCTCGAAACGGGTAAGGAATTGTGGCGATGGGGCACCTGGAACCCGAGACGCATCACACACTGGCGGCTGGTTCCCTCGCCCGTCACCGGTGAAGATATCATTCTCGCCTGTGCTCCCAAGACGGATCCGATCTATGCGATCCGGCCGAATGGAACGGGAATTCTCGATGACAGCGCTATCGCCTGGACCAGCCTGGAAGAAAAAAAAGTGACTTCCGACGTTCCTACGCCCGCGTATTACGATGGGGATTTCTTCGTACTCAGTGATTTGCGAAAGTATCTCTCGCGTGTGGAACCACGGACAGGTAAGGTGAAGTGGGGCATCGACACGCCGGGCCGGGCCAAATACGAAGCCTCGCCGCTGGCTGCGGATGGAAAGATCTATATCATCAACCACGACGGAGAAGCCGCGGTGATCCACGCAGAAAACGGCAAGATTCTCAACGTGATCCCAATGGATTCAACGAGCGGCGGCGAAGTCGTCCGAGCCTCCATTGTCGCCGCACAGGGTCAGTTGTTTATACGAACGACACGTAAATTGTACTGTGTTGGAAAATGAAATCCGGTCGTTATTGTTAAGACATCCCAGCCGGCTTGGAAATCGTAAATCTGTAATAGAAGAAGTAGCTCGTGCCGAATTCCCGGATCAGTTGCTGGAGCACTGCCTGCCTGTTCAGAGGCTGCATTGAATTATAGACTCGCACGAATCGATTGTATCGTTCCATCGTTCCAGGCTTGATCTTCAATATGCCCAAGTCCGGCTTCTGGCCGGACATCCCCTGATGGATAAGCATGGCCTCTTCATAAAGGGTGGGAATCTCCTGATAGCCGAGATCCGCAAGACCTCTGAGATTCACTGCCATATTCTTAAAATCTCCCGCCAGAAGATAACACGCCATAAGGTATTCAAAGGCCATTCGATTATTCGGATTCTGTTTGAGCAGTCCCGTCAGCATCTCTTCGATGGATTCCGTGTACAGTCTGGGATTCTCATCTCTGCGAATATACGAACCGATCCTTTGAATAGTCGCCGCTCGGCTCTCCTCGAATCCATTCGTCAGCCCGTCTAACATCGAATCCGCCTTGTCACGATAGATCAGATCTTTCTTCAGTCCGTTGAGGTATATCCGAGCCGTATCTTCCTGCCCTTTGATGATGTTAATCCAGGCGAGCTTTTCGAGCACCATACCCAGACGACCCTCGGCGGCCAAAAACTCCGCCGCCAGTTTTTCGGCATAGTTCATATTTCCCAGCTCAATGTACGTATCGCACATCTTCAACTGGGTCATCGACGATTCCTCCGGCTCGTGCGTGAGCAAGAGGGCATGGGGATTTTGCGGGAAACAAAACATGTCGTATCCCAACCGGCCGGCATGATACAAAGCCCGATTGATGTCGTGATTGCAGTAGATATTGTAGATATTCTTCGGCAGACGACGCCCGAGTTCGAGAACCTCGGGCCATCGCTTCTGACGAGAAAGACAGTTCATAACGACGATTTTCCTGTGAATCCCATCATAGCTGAAAAACAAACCCGCTCCCAGCACAACCATGGGAACCAGAGGCAATAAGCGTTTTCCGAGACGCACGAAGGCTTTCCCCGGCCCCCTTCTGACGGCCTTTGTCTTCCTGGGACGGGTGGCGCGGGCATTGCCGGACGTGCCGAATATCGCTTGCCATAAGCCAGTCAGCAATACTGTCGCCGGCACGAGGATGTAAAGCATAACAATCAAAATCTTCGATAGCATCCTGATATCTGCTGTCAACTCCGGAAAAGGTGTCAATATGAGAAAGGCCTGTTTGGGTGATACGTAAAAAATATATCCGGCAAGACTCCAAATGACAACCGTTGAGATTGGGAGAATAAGAACAGCGGAAATCCAATTCTTACGAATGAAAAGTAAATAAATGGCGGTCATTAGTGAAAAGACAGAGACGCCTCCGGCGCCGGCAAACCAATAGCCGATCGCCGCCATGAGAGAGAAAACAACCATCCGAACGGGAATTCTGCGTATCGGTATTTTCTCGAAGCCAAGCGAAAGCAATAAGCCTGCAAAAGAGGTCAAACATGCCGCAAGTGGATGATCGTAATGATTGTAGATAAGCACAATCATAACCGCCGGGAAAAAAGGCAAGATAGTCGAAGCGGAATGATGGATGTACGCATAATGCCTTCTCGAAAGCTCATAAAGACATAAGGCAACCAACGCAATAAGCAATGCCCCCAGCCACGATTCGTAGTAGCCCTGGGAAAAAAGACCTACCACATACTGAACCAATCCACCGGGCACATTTAATGAATCCATCAGAAAGCGCCAACCGGCAGCAAATTCAGGAATATCCGCGATGAGCGTGCCATACCCGTGGTAGATCAGATGCGGTTTGACGACGATCCATAAATAGACATAACAGAACAAAAAGAAGATCAGGCCGAGCGCCAATCGCCCTTTATTCCACAATATCCTTTCATCTTTCCGGACCATGGATTGTCAGTGACTCCTACTCACGCTCCTGCCAGGGATCGGACCCTGCGGCCTTCGGCGTGGCGCCCGTTATTGGAACGTCAACGCCAATGGCATCCTTGCTTCGGGCGGCCCGTGCCAGCACGCGTTGACTGACCTTCACCGGACTGGATATCAGTTCCGGAACGCTGAATGTCTCTAATAGCGAATTGTAGTAAGCGGGATCTCGCTGCGGCACAATAAACGGCTTGTGCACCGTGCCGTCACCATCCACATAGCTAAGATACGTTCGTGTAAAACGACCGTCCCGGCGTCTGCTGCTAAACGCAATCCACCGACTGTCGCGCGACCAACTGTGCCACGATTCGGAATACGGGCTATTGACCGTGAGTTTGCGATATTGGCGCGTCGAAAGATCCATCATATACAGATCACTGCTGGCCTGATATACAGGAAAACAACCGTACTCACACATACAGAAGAGCAGAAACTTGCCGTCCGGCGAGATTCGCGGCAGCATAATACTCAGCCCAGTCTCCTCGGCGAATAATACCGTCTCGACATCTCCCCAGCTATGGGTTTGGATATCGTAACGGATTCGACATAAATCGTATTTGAGCTTGTCATAATTCTCAGGCGGTACTTTGTTACGATCCGTCCATAGGATGGGTCCGCTGCAAAAATAGAGCCACTGGCCGTCCGGGGACCACGTGGGATACGTTTCGAGCCGATTCTTATCCGATAGCGCAGGCGGGCAAACCGCCTTTCGCTCTCTGACCCTGTAACAAACCAGGGCCGAATCGAGGTCGACGACGTCGCGCACTTCCATCCGGCCGGCATGAAAGAACTGCCGGACTTTGTTGATCGAATACACCGCCAGAGCGCCGCTGGGATGCCACGCGGTATAGCCCCATTTAGCACTGATTTTTTGAACCTTAGCATTGTGAGCAAGCAGCGTAGAGCTTCCATACGTTGAACTGCGGAGACCGATGGTCATCGTGCCGGGATCATTGCCGACAAAGCTGTGGCAGTTTAGACACCCGCCTTCAAAAGACCGGCCATGCATGACCAGGGATTCATCAAAGTTAGTCAGATTGCGCTGATAAATCCCGATATCCCTCCACCAGTTGTAGATGGGTAACATCCGTCGATACACAAGGGTGCTGTCAATCTCTTCTTCAGCGATAGTATTCGATACACTTTGGAACTTCCGCCATTCGTTCTCGGTATTCATCACATAAACATCAAAAAAGACCTCACGGCCCCGATTGGATCTGAGTAAATCCCGCCATTTCCTGCGAGGAATGCGAATCTGGCCTATCTTGCTGAAAAGATCTATTGACTCATCGTCGCCGGCGTGAATCCTGATGAAGTATCGCCGTCCCTCTTCGAGAATCGTGAAATTGAGCGGAGCGATATTAGCCGGGATGACAACATCCGAGTAGTCCGGACTGATTTTCGGTTGAGCACCGACCTCAACATAGTCCTCGATTGTCTCGGGCGAATTCAGTGCATAGCATAATCCCACGACAATGGCAATGACGCCAAACAACACCGCTACAACTAATCTATTTCTCAATCCGCGTGTCATATATAATGAGATAACTGTCAATGCTTTATGATTCTATTGCATTTGCCGGCCATTATACCTCCGTTCCAATCTTTCTTCCAGTAGTGTCATATATCGGGTTTGTCACTTGTTTTTTTCCGGCTCCCCGACGACATCCCCACGATAAAGGTTGTGCCCTTTCGAGTCGGATGGTAAAGTAGTCGTCGAAAATCTCTGCTCCCATATGAACCGGGTATTTGACTTTATGGAATCATCCATACTTGATATTCGCGACGTTAGCTACAAGATCAACAACCGGACGATCCTGGATCACGTCTCCTGGCAGATTAACAAGGGCACGCACTGGGCCGTCCTGGGCCCCAACGGCGCGGGCAAGACCACTTTGCTTAAGATCGCCTGCGGGTACATCTGGGCCAATGCCGGAGGCGCGGTCTATCGAAACGGCCAAGCGCTTGTGGATCTGAGGGAACTGCGAAAAAGTATCGGCTGGGCAACCCTATCCCTAACCTCGCAAATTCCACACGGAGAAAATATCACTCGAACCGTCGTCTCAGGCAAATTCGCCCAGCTCGGACTGTGCGAATACGCCGGGCAAGAGCCGCAAGAGGCGGATTTTGCCCAGGCCTGCGAATATCTGTCCGAAATGGGCTGCGCCCACGTCGCCAACCAAAAGTTTGGAACGCTTTCACAGGGGGAAAGGCAAAGAGTGCTCATCGCGCGGGCTCGTATGGCCCGGCCGTTACTGTTGATCCTCGACGAACCGTGCGCCGGCCTCGATCCGGGAGGCCGCGAGATGCTCTTGCAATCGATCCAGCATTTGGCCGAGACCCAACAACGGATGGGACTCATACTCGTCACCCAGCATATCGAGGAGATTATGCCCGTGTTTGACCGAGTCCTTGCGCTTTCCAACGGAAAGATCATCGAGCAAGGTCCGAAAGAAAACGTGGTCTCTCCACAGCTTATCCAGCGCCTTTACGGCATTTCCGCAAGAGTTTTGCACTCGGCAGACCGATATTGGATGGTTTGTGACTAAAGAAGGAGAATAACGTGACAATGCAAGACAAAAACGACCCAAACTCTACCGGCGATAATCTGGTGAAAGGCTTGCCGATGTTCACTGCCTCGGCGCCCGAAATCATCGCGAAAGAAAAGGCCGATCTTCAAGCCCTCGCAAACAAGCCCCCTTTACAGCGATGGCGAGGGTATTTAGCCAAAACAGGTCCCGGGTGGTTGCAAAGCGCTTTGGTGTTAGGCAGCGGAAGCGCGATGGCCTCGCTTTTCGCCGGGGCTTTTCTACAATATAGATTGCTGTGGGTGCAACCGCTGGCTATGGGGTTGGGCATCGTTATGTTCTGGGCGATGGCGTATCAAACGCTTTCGACCGGCGTGCGTCCTTTTCACGCGATGAAACGTTTCATCCACCCGGTCGTCGCCTGGAGCTGGGCCCTCGGCGCGCTGGTGGCAACGGTCATCTGGCACTTACCGCAATACGCATTAGCGGCCGGCATGACCGATGATATGATTAAGGCGGTTTCGGGCTGGACGCCTTCATCCGCCGCGGCGCAAACCGCCTTGCTCATTGGTATCGGCCTGGTTGTTTTGGCGATATCGACATTGGTCGTCTGGACGTACAGCAGCGGGCATAAGGGTATTAGATTATACGAACGTATCCTCAAGGGTCTCGTCTGGATGATCATTGTCGCTTTCTCGATTGTCATCATCCGCCGGGCCATAGCCGGCGGCGTGGAGTGGGGCAAGCTCTTTAAAGGCTTTCTGCCATTGTACATCCCGACGGACCCGCGGGGTGTCTCGATTGTCATGGCAGCCTTCAGCGCGGCTACCGGGATCAACGCGACGTTTCTTTTTCCCTATACCTTGCTCGCCCGAGGATGGGGTAAGGAACACCGGGGCTTGTCCGGCTTTGATTTAGTGACCGGAATGATGCTGCCGTTCTGCATCGCGACATCGCTCATGGTGATCGCCACCGGGTGTACGATTTACGACCCCGTGCAATTCGCGTCGGGCTCCACGAGACTCTCACCCATGGCCGCCGCGGCTATGCTCGAGTCCGCGGGATTGGGCGTGTTCTTCTCGCGGATCGTTTTCGGCCTGGGGATACTCGGTATGGCCCTAACCTCGATCACGATGCACATGCTGATCTGCGGATTTGCCTTCTGCGAGATATTCGGGATCGAACCGGGTAGCTGGCGGTATCGCTTAGCGTGCCTGATCCCGGCGCCGGGTGTCCTTGGGGTGGTTCTTTGGAAATACATCGGCTCCTGGATTGCGATACCCACGTCGGCGATATGCGGCCTGATGCTGCCGATCGCGTTTGTCGCCTTTTTCATTCTCAACAATAGCAAGAAGTACCTGGGCGACGCAAAACCCAAAGGGACAAAAGCTCTAATCTGGAATATTGCAATGGTGATTTCCATCGTGGCGGCTTTCGCCAGTATCGTCTATTACCTTATCTTACTGGTATAATCCCGATCAGCCTTTCTCAGGACCCGAGCTGGCCCAGATGGCATGGATGTTGTCCCTGATTCGTTCGCCTCGATACATTCTTCGAAAACGTCTTTGAATTTCGAGTCCGCTTTTTTCGACAATTTGTACAGCATGAACATGGTCGGTAGGGATGTCCACAAACACGGCCTTTCCCGCACATCGACCGAAAGCATCCGACAACAAAGCCGGGCCTGCATTGAGCGTCGCTGTGCACGGACCGATCTGAATGGCACTTCTACCGGGATGCAGGGTAACGAAGCCCTCTATGTCGCCATCCTTCATCACAACACGTGAATTGCCCGGAAATTCCTCGAACAGCGCCTTTAGCATCTTCGCTCGACGCGTGCCCGTCATTCGTTCGTCAAATTCAATGATATCCTCTAAGGGTGGCAGCCTCCCTGTGGTTGCCCAGGGCAGGCACATGGGCCTGCCCCTATTGATGGCCTTTGCCCCACCATCGCGTAATGTGGCACGGGCTTCCGGCCCGTGAAAGCACGGCCAAGATGGCCGTGCCACATCCATTTTGAGGCTGCCACCCAATTGTGGTGCGATCCCACTGAAACGAGCTACTTCGTATTCCGGCAGAAAGCCCAATTTCTCATAGAGAGGCTGACCCAGATGGGTGGCATCCAAACGAACCGTTTTGATCTCGCGCATTTCGAGATCGTCGAGAGCCTGTTTCAAGAGTGCCGTACCGACACCTTTACCCCGTGACGCTTTCTCAACAAGAACCATAGCAACCCAGGCCACTTGATTGGAGATAAACGTCATCGTCGTCCCGACGGCGCGTCCTTCAAATTCGGCGACAAAAGAGCCCTCAGATCCCAAATTGAAAAAACGCAACCAATCGGATTCCAAATGGTTCCACCCCGCCTCTTGCGTTAATCGCACTCCGAGTCCAAGATCATCCTTTGTCATTTGTCGAATCTCTATCATAGCGGCACACTATAGTCGATATTCGGAGAAGAACATAGCTTGCAATTTCGAGGATTTATGTTAGCATCTTTTTATGCATACACAAAAAACAA
>CAYZAT010000040.1:0-9929 GCA_964476475.1 uncultured Pirellulales bacterium | reverse complement strand
GCAGACCCAGGACAAACTTTGTGTATAACCCATACACAAAAAACAAACAAAACACGTCGTGATTTCCTGAGACATGCAGTCGCTACGGCCGGGCTCGTTGCAGCACCATGTGACTGGCTCACAACCGGTACGGTGAAAGCGTCTCTCGATTCCAAAAACCGGCAACGTATTGAGGCGGCGATTCCAACCCAGGCCTTCGCTCAGCCGCGTAAACCTCGCAAACTCCTGATCTTCGATCTCAACGTCGGATACGGGGGGCACGGCTCCATCCCTACGGCCAACACGGCATTTACGCTGATGGGTGCAAAAACGGGTGCGTTTGAGACGGTGATTAGCAAAGATCCGTCTGTTTTCAAGCCGGGGAACCTCAGGCAATTCGATGCCGTCTTTCTGAACAATACGGTCGGTAATCTCTTCGAAGATCCCGGTCTCAGGCAAAGCCTGCTCGAATTCGTATATGGCGGCGGCGGCCTCCTCGGCGTCCACGGGACCTCGGTGGCCTTCACGCGCTGGCCCGGCGCCCATGAAGACTGGCCGGAATTCGGTATCATGCTCGGCGCACGCGGCGCAAATCACTACGACAGCAAAGAGCATGTCTTTATCAAACTTGACGATCCCGATCATCCCGTCAATCAACCCTTCGGTGGACAGGGCTTTGATTACCGGGATGAGTTCTTTCGCGTCCATCAGCCTTATTCGAGAAACCGGGTTCGCGTACTTCTGAGCATCGACACCGACAAAACGAAATTCCAGGGGCAACCCCGCGGTAATTGTTTCCGTGAAGATAATGACTACGCCCTGGCGTGGGTGCGGAACTACGGACGCGGCCGTATTTTTTACACTACGTTCGCGCACAATCCCTACGTCTTCTGGGACCCGAAGATGTTGAAGTTCTATCTCGCGGCCACTCAGTTCGCCATGGGCGACTTGGCCGGGCCGACTGTTCCGAGTGCGAAACTCACTCCCGCCATCGAGGCGCAGGAAAAGCTCGGTTGGCGTTTGGGTATCGAAGCATACACGTTTCATAAATATACACTCTTCGAAGCCATCGATAAAACCGCTCAGCTTGGCTTGCCTTACATGGGCGGCTTAAGCTTCCAGAAAGTCAGCAAAGATATCCCCAAAAACTTCGAACCTGGACTCACAGACGATGAGCTAAAACAAATCCGGTTGAAACTGGATTCCGCCGGCGTCCGACTCCTGACGTATTATTATCATCAGATTCCGGGTGACGAGGCCGGTTGTCGTAAAGTGTTCGAGTTCGGCCGAAAGATCGGCATCGAAACCTTCATGTCGGAACCGGCGCCGGAAGCGCTCGATACCATCGAGACGTTTTGTGACGACTATGATATCAACGTGGCGATTCACAACCATGACCGTAAAGGCTCCCCGGTCTATTGGCATCCCAATGAAATTATGAAGGTTTGCCGGGGGCGCAGCAAACGAATCGGGGCATGCGGCGATCTCGGCTACTGGATGCGTTCAGGTATCGATCCGATCAAAGCCATAAACGTGCTCAAGGATCGCTTAATCACGGTGCAGATGCACGACTTGCACGCGTTGAGTCCGGAAGGTCATGATGTCCCCTGGGGAACCGGTGTCGGCAAAACCGAACAATTCATCCGGGAAATCCACCGCCTGGGTATCAAGCCCACGATGTTCGGCCTCGAATACTCCTACAACTGGTTTGAATCCATACCCGAGATAGCGCGATGCATAGACTTTTTTAACAAGCTAAGCATTCAAATGGCGAAGTGAGGTGATCTGTGACACAAACTGAGAATCCTGAAAGAATAACAACACTCCGGACCACGCGGCGGCAGTTTTTGAGCCGGACTGCAGCGCTCACGGGAATCGCCGCGACACCGTGGATCGCCCCTTCTGTAGTAGAAGGAGCGAGCGTTTCTCCAAGCGAGCGAATTGCAGTCGGCCTGATCGGCAAAGGACTCATGGGAAGTGGCCATCTTCGTCGCTTGGCCGGGGACCGGGACGTTCAGGTGATGGCCGTGTGCGATGTGGATCGTACACGATGTGAAAAAGGTAGAAAATACGTGGACCAAACGTACGCCGCCAAACGCTCAAGCGGCGATTATAAAGGCTGTTCTGCTTATAATGATTATCGCGAGTTGCTGGCGCGAGAGGATATCGACGCAGTGGTGATCGTTACGCCGGACCATTGGCACACACCAATAGCGATTGACGCGGCCAAAGCCGGTAAGGATATCTATTGCGAGAAGCCGATCTCGATCACGGTCCAGGAGGGACACAGGTTAGTCGAGACCGTGCAACGGTATGGCCGAGTCTTTCAAACGGGAACGCAGTACCGCTCCATCCGGACGATCCGGGAAGTTGTCGCGTTCGTTCGCGCCGGCGGACTCGGCAAGGTCAAATCCGTTTTCACATTATGGAGCAACCTGGGGGCGCTCGGAGCCGCCCGGCTCAAACCCTACGCCCATCTTCTCGATATCGAGCGATCCCGGCGCTCATATGCACCCATGCATTTCGCCCTGCCGGCCGAGCCGGTGCCGGAAGGACTGGATTGGGACCTTTGGGTCGGCCCCGCCCTTTGGCATCCGTATAATTGTGCCTATCACACGAATCCAAGTCCGGGCGTTGTGCCCTGGGCGTTCAGCGAGGATTTCGGCACCGCTTCCGTGACGTGGCACCATTCGCATAGTGCAGACGTCATCTACTACGCGCTGGGCATCGAGAACAGCGGGCCGGTCGAGCTTATCCACCCGAGCAGCGGTGACTACCCCACATTGACCTGCAAATACGCCAATGGAACGCTTCTCCATATGGTGGATAACTGGGGCATGGTCAAAAACGTTTATAAAGCCGTTCCGGCAACGGCCCGCCTGGCGGGTAATTTCGGAGGCCTGTTTGTCGGAGAACGAGGTTGGGTCACGTCAATGACAACCGGCGGGCCGATTGAGGGCGGCCCCGACTCCCTTTTCGAGGATATGAAACTGACGACGCGACAGGTCAATCCCGGCGAGAACAACCATCACGCGAACTGGTTCGATTGTATCAAAACACGCCGCCAGCCGAGCTGTCACGAGGAACTCGGCCACCGAACGGCCTCGCTAGGACATTTGATCATCATCGCACATAAATTAGAACGGTCTTTGAAGTGGAATCCGATCAAAGAGGAATTCATCGGTGACGAAGCAGCCAACCGCCTGCTTTGCCGCGCGATGCGCTCGCCGTGGAACATCTAATACGCAGACAATGAAATTGATTTGGGAGACGCTCGATGAGTCGCACCAACCGCAGAGAAGTACTCGGCACGTTAGGCACCCTGCCCCTTCTGGGCGTGGCTTCTTGTACACCGTCCAATAAGAAATCACAAGCCGATGTGGATGTGATGACCGGCCCCACGATCATTACGACCGCCGATCAAAAGGAGTACGCCAGACTCAGGGCCCTGGATTTGAGCGATCCGAAGGTTGAAGCCAAACAAAAACAAATGCCCGCCGGGAAAATCGGCAATCTATCCGTCGGCCGTCTCATCTGCGGCAGCAATCTCATCAGCATGAATATGCACTCGAGGGACCTGAGTTACGTCAAAACCCTGGCGACACATTACAACACCGAAGAACGAGTGCTTATGACCTTGAAGAAATGCGAGGAGCACGGAATCAATACCATCGTCCTCAAGAATCACAATTTCAAACGATTCAGATTATCCAGGTATTGGGATGAATGGGGCGGCAAGATGCAATGGCTCGCCGACGTCATCACGACGGATATTAATAAGTACGAGAGATTGCTGGTGGAACACCTGGAGCTGGGGGCGGACGCGGCTTATCTGTGGGGCGGCGCCAGTGACACATGGTACCACCAGAAAAAGTTCGACAATATTATCAAAGCTTTCGAGATCATGAAGACATACGATATGCCCGTCGGCATCTGCGCCCATCGGCTGGAACCGATCATGTTCAGTGAAAAAGAAGGACTCAAGCCGGACTTTTACATGATCACTCTCCATCACGACCGATATTGGTCCGCACACCCGGAAATTAATCGACGCTTCATCGAAATGTACGAAGCGAATTCCCCCAACCATGCGGAATACCACGATAACATGTTCTGTCACGATCCTGAAAAAACAATCGCTTTCATGGAGAACGTCAAAGTGCCCTGGATCGCTTTTAAGGTCCTGGCCGCCGGAGCCATCGATACGAAAGACGGGCTCAATTATGCCTTTGCCAACGGCGCCGACTTTGTCTGCCTGGGTATGTTCGACTTTCAAATCGAAGAAGACGTGGAGCTTACGCGAAAAGCCATCGCCTCGGCGAACAATCGCAAACGCCCGTGGATCGCATAGCCCCAATCGTCGTTACTTGTTCTGTTAATATTCCTTCGTGATTCCCGGCTGCGGGGCGGAATAGATACCGTCGGGACCGGCATGGATTGGCGCCGGGCTGTCTAAGGTCATATTGTCGATATCCTTCACGAACTGAAAATTGGAATTTAATGCCTGGTCCCAGGTAACATATTTACCCGTATGCGTCGCCATGCGCCCCATCAATGCCGCCACCTCCGCTTCGCCGGCCCGACGGGCCTCGTTGTGCGGCTTATTCTGCCGGATCGCATCCAGCAGTAATTGCCATTCGGCATGATATGGATTGGGATCGCGCCGTCCATAGTCCCAGATGAGATCTTCCGGGACCATGTTGTGGCCCTTGTAAATCTTCGGCTTGGGTCCGGCCAGACTTGCCATGATAACCGCCGAGCCTTTCGATCCGTGGGCATAGTCGGAATACGTCTCCCAGCAATTACCCATATGCCGCGAGAAGGCGAATAACTTCGTACCTTCGGCAAAGGTGTATTCCACGGTGTAATGGTCAAACTGGCTGCCCGCCTCCTTATAACATCGTCCGCCAAAACCTTGCGCCGAAACGGGCCAGGCGCCCTTGGCCCAGCAGGCGACATCCACGTTGTGACAGTGCCAATCGATGAAGAACCCGGACGACACCCAGGTGAAACTGTTGGGATGTTGGAGCTGAAAGACCAGCTCATTGGCGTCCTTGGGCAAAGGCGGACAGTGAACCGGTCCGTGCACCCGATAAATCCGTAACGTATGCACGTCGCCGATAGCGCCGTCGTGAATCCGCTTGATGGTCTCCTGGCGGGCCTCGGAATGTCGCCACATAAAGCCCACACCGACCTTGAGATTCTTTCGCTCGGAAAGCTCGGCGGCCTTAAGCCATCGCCGTACCGCAGGCGCATCCGTCGCGAATGATTTCTCAGCGAAGACATTGACGCCCTTCTGAACGGCATATTCAAAATGGAGTGGTCGGAAGGCCGCATGAGTGGTCAGCAGCACGACGTCGCCCGGTCCCAAACAGTCGATTGCCTTTTTGTAAGCATCGAAACCAACGAACTGACGTTCCGGCGGCACATCGAGCTTATCCTGATACCCTTTCCTGAGATTTGCCAGGCTGCGCTGGAGGCGTTGCTCGAACAAATCGGCCATTGCGTAGAGCTTCACCGGGCCGCCGGTCGCCGCAAAAGCATCAGCGACCGCTCCCGTGCCGCGCCCCCCGCAACCGACCACAGCCAGCTTGATCGTGGAGCGTTCGCCGGCGTAGCAGCGCGGCACAGCCACGCCGGACAAGGCCGAGGCGGCAACCAGATTGCCCGATAGTCTAAGGAAATCACGGCGAGATTTTGATCTAAATGTACTGTTTGGGTTTGGCTTACTCATTTTGAACTCCTTTGAGCAAAGTAGTCGGCCATACGCTTTGGATAGCCTTTGAATTGCGTGTTACCGAGGAGCTGGTGAATGCGCTCCAGAGAAACGTGTCCGGCCTGGTTCATGAAGTCCAGGGCGTTCATCGCGGCCAGCGCCACATATTCCGGCTCATTCTTGATGATCGGCTCCAGTGTTTCGAGCGCAAGATTGGTCTCGCCAAGATAACTCAACGCCTCAGCCGCTACGACGCGAATATCCATCCAATCGTCTTTGAGCAACTCCTTGAGCTTCTTTTTGGCCGGAGCGGCTTTTGCCTGCAAAACGAGGAGACCCGTCGCGCCCCAGTAACGAATAACAGGATGCGAATCATTGCAGGCACCCATCAACTTCTCGATTGCTGAAGCGTCGCGAGAGACCGCAAGATCGGCCACTTTCACGATCCGCTCGATGGGATACGCACGGCTTTGCGCATACTCATAGAGCGTTTTATCTCCCATGAGCTTCTCGAACATCCCTTCGGGAATAAGGCCGGTATCGCGCGTGCGAACGATGTCTTTGCGTAGAGTTTCCCGCATACGTGCAAGTCGGTCCGCGTGCCGGGGATCATCGACGAGATTTTTGATATCGTACGGATCGGTCTGAAGATCGTAGAGTTCTTCAGATGGCTTAGCCTGCCAGTAACGGGCCTGAACCGGATTGCATTGACCTTTGCGATAGGCCTCATACCAGGAACCCATACTCGGCATGACCCGGAACGGGTAGGAGTACTGCTGTCCCCAGGGCCGATGCGGGCTGTAATTCCGCACGTAGCGATATCGACGATCTCGGATAGCACGGACCGTATCATATCGCTCGTCCATTCGAGCGCGGAAGAGATAGACATGATCGCGTGGTTTATCTGCTTGTTTTCCTAAAAAGGCCTTGCCTTCGAATTGCCTGGGAATTGAAACGCCCGCGAGGCTGAAAACGGTCGCCGGGAAATCCACAAAGCCAACCGGATCGTGGATCCATTGGCCCGGCCTGGCCGGGGCGAGATGCGCCCACTTTTTCGGAAAGCGGATAATCAGCGGGACACGCGTGCCGGAATCGTGGATGTTACGTTTGCCGCGCGGCAGCGCGCCGCCGTGGTCCGAGTAGTAGAAAACAATGGTATCATCGGCAAGGCCGGCATCCTCCAATTCTTTGAGCAGACGCCCAACCTCCCGATCCATCAACGTGACATTATCATAATAGATGGCCCAGTCCCGGCGAACGACCGGTGTATCGGCATGATAAGGCGGCAGTTTCACATCTTCCGGCGCCAAGCGCGGCTTAGGCGGAAGTATGCCCTGCTTGCGCCGGCGACTGACGGCCTGTTCGGTAAGCTGACCCTCGTGGCTCAAGGTTGTATTGAAGATGGCAAAAAACGGTTGACCCGTTTTGCGGTTCTTATAATGAGCCCTATTGCTGCTTTCGTTCCAGGATTGAACGCCCTTGCGAATAATATTGTAATCGGTCTTGGAATTATTCGTACAGTAATAGCCTGCATCCCTGAGATAATCGGGATAAAGACGGAACGCCTCCGGGATTCGTACCTTGCTTCGGTGATTGTGTATGCCCAACGAACAGGCATGCATACCCGTGATCAACGTAGAGCGGGCCGCCGAGCAGACGGGCGCATTGGCAAAGGCATTGCGATACCGCACGCCCTCGGCGGCAAACCGATCAAGATTGGGCGTGTGCGCCAGCTTGTCGCCGTAACAACCCAGGTAAGGACTGTTATCCTCACTGGTGATCCACAAGATATTGGGGCGGTCTGAACTCTGTTTCCCTTGTAATGTCCTGATGGGCAGACTACACACAGCCGCTGTAAAACCTGCCGTCCTTAGAAATTGTCGCCTTGTTTGCTTATTCATTCGCAACACCCTTTCTTGGAATTGATCATTGACTATTCACGATGGACTATTATTATCATTTTTACAGGTGATTGACAACAACTGCGAATGTAAAATTTAGAGGGCCTATCTATGAAAATGCGAGGCATTCAATTCTTCACGTGGGTCATTTATCTCTTTATGGGAACCCTCTGTGCTTACCCCGGCGAAAACTGGTTTCAGTATAAAAACGATTCGCGTCACTCAGGAAACGTGCCCGAAAGAAGCGTGGCCGGCCCTCTGGGATTGGCCGGCGCCGCCCCTTTGACGGATGCCATTTTCACGGCCCCGGTCGTGGCGGATGGACATGTTTACGTAGTGGATGGTTCCGGTGTGGCTTTTTGCCTCGACGCTGAGACATTAAATGTGAAGTGGAAATATCAAACCCGTGGTGGCAAGTTCAACTGTAATAACGTATCGTCGCCCGCCATCGCGGGATCCTATTTACACTTCGGCACGATGGCCGGCTTCTATTACGTATTGGATACCACGCATGGAACCGTCATCAAAGAAATCGCCTGTGACGGGCCGGTTCTCAGCGCCCCCGTCGTAGCAAACGAACGGGTATATTTTGCCACACTGGGCTCTCAGATTTATGCCCTCGAACCTGACGGCACGATCTATTGGATTTGGGATTTCGTTAAGGATCGACTCGGCTTTGCTGCCAACCGCTGGAGCGGCGCCGACTGGCTCGAGCATAAAGGCTCGCGAATGACACCGAGCGAACAGTTTTGCTGCGTAAGGGACATCGCTGTATTCGACAAGACGCTCATCATCGGGGCCGGCGGCTCGGTCGTATGGTTGGAAGACCTCGGGGATAGAGCAAAGGTCCGGGCTATGCACGAACCTCGTAATACGACGCTCGGATTAAGCATCGCAGACGATGGAACCGTTTATCGGCAATGGACCCTTTTGGATAATGGCGGCAGCGTTAATACTTTTAAACTCAGCGACGGCAAAGTGAAGGCCGACCAAGTTGCAGGAACGAGGACGAATCTTCATGGTCCCCTGTTGAGTTTCTGTTCCGTGAGTCTGCGCGGTCAGGACGTTTACCGATGCCGCCCCGAAGCAGGTTTCGCCCTGTGTCGTCATACGCCAGGCCAAAAGCAACCTGAACGTTTGGGTGGTTATCCATCCATCGCATCCCCGATTCTGCTTCGCGATCAGGCCGTCTTTGGAGGATTGGATGGCAGTCTCTATGTCATCCCCCTATCAGACAAGGATAAACCGTGGTCTTTCAAAACACACTTTGGAGAAGCTATCTCAGCTCCTCCCGCTGTATGCGACGGCCGGATTTATTTCGGATGTGAGGATGGTTATATGTATATGTTGGCGCCCGGAGGCAACACGCCATTGCCTTCCAAAGATCTGAAATTATGGAATATCCGAAGCCAACTCACCGCCGGACTCTCCAATCCCAAACATGACCGATCGACCAGCTTCGGCAATTGGGCTAATACAAATGCGGATACCCAGGGGATCGCTCCACCTTTTAAGATTCGCTGGATTCGCCGGTATGAAGGCACCGGAAAGCACTTCTCCACCTTCGGCGAAGGACGCATGTACACCCACACCGCAGAGGGACAAGTATTCGCCGTCGAACAGGAAACCGGGCGCTTATTATGGCGGCGATATTTCCCCGGCGTTCATATTTGCTATACGTCCCCCCTCTATCACAAGGGGCGTCTATTGGTTCCGCAAGCGGGACTCAAAACGTGCCGGCTGCGATGCCTGGACGCGGCGACGGGAACGCTGCTGTGGGAAGCGCCTTTTGCAGGCTCGCCCAGTTGGAACCGGCAGTTGCCTCCGATCGTCCACAAGAACATGGCGTTCTACATGTTCAGCACAGGCAGGTACGGCTCCGAAGCCCGCAACGAAGCGGAGAAAAAAATCGGCTGGCTTTTCGAGCATCAGAATATCCCCAGCTTTCCCAGAATTCACAAGCCCCTGCTGCGCGCTTACAATATGGATAACGGCCAAGCCGTCTGGACGAGGGACTTCTCTCAATTCGGCTCCGGCGGTGACGATGCCGGTATTTGCCTGATGGATGGAACGCTTTACTATTCTTGTTTCTTCGGTCATTCCGCCAAAGATAAGAGAGGTCGTCCCAGTGCGAAAGGTTTGACAGCCGCCATTGATCCGCAAACCGGGCAGGTGCTCTGGCTGACCACGAAATATTTCATACACGGCGGCTGCACCATCTGCGGTGAGAACGGACGACTTTACCTCGGAGGCTACAACAAGCTCGACGGGAAAGATAGCTTTGTCTGGTGCATCGATGCCCGGGACGGATCGATGATCTGGAAATCGGAACC
>CAYZAT010000039.1:11905-19218 GCA_964476475.1 uncultured Pirellulales bacterium | reverse complement strand
TTAGCCCAAAACATGTTATTTTATACGTGTTGGGATTAGCCTCTGAAGGAAGAAGTGAGAGAGCGCAATGGCTGCTCTCGGCCAGACGGGCTGAGAAAGTGGAAAATTTCCTGCGAGAGACCTTGTTATCATCCTCGCCGTCTGATAGACAACGACGAGGTGATGTTCTTGAGCGAGAGTCAAAATATACGATTTATTCCTGGGGAGTCGGGCCGGGAGAGGGGTGGGCGGATCGTGATAGCCCGTTTTCACAGAAATCGCAGATTCTCATCGCGGTCTTGAGAGATACCGATTGATTTTTACACGTGTCAAATTTTTCGACAACTTTTCATGACACCCGCATAATGGCTCCCTTGGAAATAAACATGAATGGTGTGTCAATGAGATTGTTGAGAAGGCGCCGTGGCCACCCTTGGACATGCCCCGCGTTTCTGAAAATCGCCCTCACGGACTCGAAAGTGCGTTTTCGAATTGCCGGGAGCGTTTCGGCAAATCTACGGTCGCTTTTTCAACACTCTCCCGATCTCCATTTCAGCATTTCGGCACGATATTTGCACATCGAATAGAGACGCTTGTTTTACGTCATTGTATAGAGACCTATAACGAATTAAGTAGCGTGTATTTCAACGTGTCTGGATTCAAGAAAAAAATAGCCGTCTTGTTGATTGTTGCCGCGCTTGGTAACGGCGCACTTATCGTCCGTTCCGTTGGATCGGCCGCGAATGAAACGGCATCGGACAAGCCGGCTGCCGAATCGAATCCATCTCTGTTGGTCGGCGAAGCCGAGAACGGCGGCCTCTTCGAGAAAGATTCCCGTTTGTCCAACGGGCCGGGTGCTCTTCCGGGCCAGGGAGAGTTCTTCCTGAGAGCAATGCTTGCGATTTTCTTTGTTGTCGCCCTCGGCATCGCAGCGATTTATGTTTCCAAGAAGCTCCTGCCCCGGATTGCCACGGTGCCGGGTAAAGAGATTCGTATCGTCGAAACCGTTCACCTTGGGCCGCGGAAGGCCGTGCATCTGATCGATATCGGGCATCGGCGTTTTCTGATCGGCAGTACGAATGAGACGGTGACAAAGCTGGCTGATTTACATGAAGATTTTGCCGGTTTATCCGTACAGGAAGCAAACAGTAATTGAGAATCCTCATAATGACCAAATTGACGAGAATCCTGCTCTTGATATCCGCCGCTTGCGTGCCGGCGGGGCGGTCCTTCGGCCAGGAGATGGATGCATTTAAGCCGCCGGTTGTGCCCAGTTTATCGGTGAATCAACCGAATGCCGATACCGCAACAAACGGCGTCCCGAAGATTGGGGATTTACTAACCGTTGTTGACAAAGCGACGGCGGGGGAGGCGCAAAGCCAAAATTGGTCCACGCCTGTCAAGCTCGTTATTGTTTTCACGGGGCTGGCGATGCTGCCGAGTCTTCTGGTGATGATGACGTCTTTTACGAGGATCGTGATTGTTCTGGCTTTTATTCGACGGGCGCTGACCACTCAGACGATCCCGCCGACCATTGCCATTATCGGCCTGGGTTTGTTTCTCACGATGTTCACGATGGCGCCGACCATGGCCAAGATCAATACCCGTTCGATCCAGCCTTATCTTGCGGATGAGATTAACTTTCAAGTCGCTGGAACCCGAGCGAGCGATTGTATTAAGGAGTTCATGCTTCGACAAAGTCGGCAGGCGGATTTAGCACTTTTTGTGGAGATGGCCAAAATAGAACCTCCGAAGAGTCTCAAGGAGATCGATTTATATATCATCATACCGGCGTTTATCATTAGCGAGTTCCGGACGGCCTTTGAGATTGGTTGCCTGTTGTTTATTCCTTTTCTCCTGGTGGACATGGTCATCGCCAGTGTCCTGCTCAGTGCCGGTATGATGATGTTACCGCCGGCGATGATCTCGCTGCCGTTTAAGCTCATGTTATTTATTCTCGTTGACGGGTGGGGACTGCTGGCGAAAAATCTCAGTCTGAGTTTTCATTAGCGGCCGGGCTTGTGAAACAGGATTCCATGAAATGAGACATGCCTTATGGACAGTAATTTGGTTCTCTATCTAAGTCGGCGCACGCTCGAGACGGTATTGCTTCTATCGGCTCCGGTTTTACTGACATGTATCATCGTGGGTGTAACGGTCACGTTACTTCAGGCGGTAACGTCCATTCGTGATATGACCTTATCCATCGTTCCGAAGCTCTTGTCCGTGGGGGTTGTCGTATTGGTTTGCGGCGGCTGGATTCTGGATATCGTTCTTCGATTCACCAACGAAATCTTTGCCCATATCCAAACTATCGGGCGTTAATCTATGTCGTTGATGACCGGACAATTTCTTGGCTTCTTCATGATGCTGACGAGGATTTCGACCTTTTTCCTGGTCGTGCCGGTTTTCGGGTGGAAGAGCATTCCGATCAGGATAAAAGTTTCGCTGGCGGTGTTGTTGACGATTTTCTTTTCGATGATCACACCTCTCAGGATCGAGAATCAGCATCCCCCGCTTCTCGAAGCCATTCTCATGCTTGTCAACGAGGGGACGTATGGATTGGCGCTGGGATTAATTTTGGCCCTCTTGTTTGCCGCCGTGAAGTTTAGTGGGCGCATTGTGGAACGGCAAATGGGATTAGCCATGGCCTCGATTATGGATCCCTTGACCGGGGAAAGCTCTCAGCCGCTGGGCAGCCTGATGGAGATGATGTTCGCCCTGTTGTTTCTCAGCGCCAACGGTCACCATTTGTTCTTACTAATCATTTCAAGGAGTTATGACGCCTTTCCGGCCGGGAGCACCCCATCCGTCACCATTCTGCTCGATGGCATCGTTCGGGCGGGTTCGACGATGCTCGTCGCCGGCCTTAAGTTGGCCGCACCGATGTTGGCGGCGTTTCTTGTATTGTTGGTGGTGCTGGCGATCCTGGCGCGCATGGTCCAGGAAATGAATATTCTCTTTATCAGTCTGCCGTTGCGCGTGGGGCTGGGATTATTCATGGTGGTCATTTTCCTGCCGCTGATGAGTACCTTCGTCTCTGAAATCGCCGACCTGATGGGAAAACTGCTGCCTGGATGAGCGGGAGGCAAGGAGTGAACATAAAGACGTTGGGATGTCTCGGCTGCTGGGCTGACATGAAAGATGGGAAATGGCAGATACTGCTGCGGATAAAACAGAAAAACCAACCCCAAAGCGTTTGGGAGAAGCCAGGGGTAAAGGGCAAGTTCCGCAGAGCCAGGAACTTACGTCGGTTGTGTCGCTTCTGGTCCTGATATCCATGGTGGCCCTGTTCAGTCCGAACCTCATGCAGTGGTTCCAGATGGAAGTTAAGGACGGCATGTCCTGTGAGGTTGGTTTTTTCTCCGACTCGAAATCATTTCTTGAATTTGTCCACAGAAAGTTGATTAACCTGGGGCTTATTATCAGTCCCATTCTTGCGGTTCTTTGTGCAGGATCGCTGGCGGCCGGTATTGCGGTGGGGGGCTTTAATTTCGCGCCGTCGGCCGTGGAATTTAAATTCAGTCAGCTCAATCCCGTCGCGGGATTGGGGAAGTTGGTGAACGCGAAGTCCTTCGTCAGACTTCTTGTGTCCATCGTTAAACTCCTTCTTGTTTCGTTGATCGTGTGGTTCTATTTGCATGATAAGCTGGAGGTGTTTGCAAAGCTCCGATACGCCTGGACCGGCCAAATGCTTTCGGCTATCGCAGTCATTATTCTCGGCCTTGTGATTCGTGTCGGCATTGCGCTGCTTGTCGTGGGAATTGCGGACGCCTTCTATCAGAAATGGAGTTTCAAGCGAGAATTGAGAATGACGAAACAGGAGGTCAAACAGGAGCGCAAAGACATGGAAGGTTCGCCGGAGGTGAAGGGGCGGATTCGTAAAATCCAGTTTGGATTAGCCGCCAGGCGGATGTTAAAGGACGTGCCCAAGGCCGATGTGGTTCTTGTCAATCCAACCCACGTGGCCGTCGCATTGCGGTATGAGGGCAAGACGATGGACGCGCCGGTGATGGTCGCCAAAGGGGCGGATCATTTAGCCGAGAAGATCAAAGAGATCGCACGGGCGTACGGAGTGCCCGTTGTTAGAAGACCGGAGCTTGCCAGGTCTATTTATTCAACCGTTGAGCCCGGCCAACCGATACCGGAGAATCTGTATGTAGCCGTCGCGGAAATCCTGGCGATGATTTATCGTTTGCGTCGTAAAAAATAGAATCATCTGGTATGATCCGGGATCGAAGATCGTGGCGGTTGTGTGAAGAACGAATAGGGCCGGAAACCTTGTTAGGTTGTCACCTCAAAATAAGGCCGACAATTGATTTTGCAAGAGGGTCAACGTCTTTTCCAGGTTCGCATATTTCGTGATCAGTCTTTCTTCTTTGTCTTCCAGGCGTTCTTCTTCCTCTTCAATTTTTTCTTTGATCGATTCTATGTTTTCATCGATATATTCCTGGTCGATTGTAAGCGATCCGGTCACGGTTCTGAGCATGCTATCCAGCGCGTCCTCCAAGTCGCCGGCAAAACCTTGCTTGACCCTGACGGAAGCTTCAAACGTTCCATCCTGACTTAAGTCCACACTCAGCATAAGGCCGTTTTCGGCATAATTGGCATTGCCGTAATCGTCGAACGTGCTGTCTCCGTAAACGATATTGTCACTATACGTTGCATCACGCCAGGTGGATTCGCCTGAGAGCTTGATCTTTGCACTGGTGATGGCTCCAGCGCTGATGACCACTTGCACGTCATATGTGCCGGCGGTCGTATATGTTTCGCTGGCGCCGTAGAAGTCGATGGTATTACTGTCGCTGCTGCCGGACTTCGTGGCTCCGATGAGGGCCAGGACAGCCATATAATCTTCGGAGATCGCCTCATTAAACACATTTGAATCTAAACTCAGAAGCCCGTTGCCATCCAGTTCGAGGCCGATGTGAGCGGGCGTTAGAAACGAATCGACATCCTCGAGAAATCCGCTGGTGAGAGAGACAAAAGGAGTATTAATATCCGATCTAATGGTCCGAACGGTGTAGTCTCCCATTAATATCCCCGCCGTGTTTGTTTCCTGGTCGTACCCCGTCGATTCCTGAATATTAGTCATAACCGCATTATACGCTTCAACCATCGTCGCTAAATACTCTTCTATCGTTTCAGTATCTCGGGTCAGGGTTACTTCCTCCCCTGAGGCATCCGTTGTATCGTGCAAATGGAGCGTGATTCCATTAATGACATCGTCCACGGTATTGGAGCTTCTGCTGATATAAGCCGGAACGCCTTTCGTCGTTTCCACGACAGTAACGGGCGAGCTACCCGGAAGAAGACCACTCCCATTCACCGAAATCATGCTCACATCGCCCAGGGTTGTGCTGAATGTGAATGTCACTGCCCCGTCATTCAAACCCTCGGCTCCCCCTTCCACGGTTATGGTGCCGGCGTTCACCGTCGATAAGGCTTCAATCTCCGCTTGAATCTCGGAAGGAGATGCATTATAGGCAATGGCGGCAGTCGTTTGTCCTTCGTAGGTGAGGGTGTAGGTGCCGGAATTCGGTGATGGGCTGCGATCTATCGTTTGGACCTCAGAGACTGCCGATGCGGAGGGATAGCCGTCGACTTTGATCAGCGAATCCTGAGCGGATTGAGTTTGAGTGAAATCGGATGACGTAAAATTTGCAAGGTCCGCTGTAGTGCTTCCCCCTTCAGTTGAGACGGCCATAGTCGGCAATGTCAACGTGGATGAAGCATTACCATCACTGTAGTTCAGGTTGATCGAAAGACTGCTTGTACCGGCTGCTTTGTCGGTTAGGATTATTTTACCGTTCTCGAAGGTTGCCTTGGCGATTCCATCAAAAGCATCGTTTATTTCATCAATAAGGTGACTGAGTTTTGTATTGCTGGTCACGCTGAGATCCACCTGGGTAATAGCGTTGCCATTATGGTCTGTACCGGTGATTTCAATGACTTCATCGCCTGTGAGGGTTCCGCTGAATTGATCAAGATCTGCAATCCTGGTCGCGAGCGTTGCATTATCCCCGTCATATGTCAGTTCAATATCAGCCTGCCACAATTCGGTGCTACTGGCGTTGATGGAGATTCTATAGTCCGTACCGGCTTCATCACCGTTGAGCACGAGATGGTAAGCGTCGTTGTAGTATAGCAGACTCGCTGTGACGCCTGGATTATTCGCATCGTTGTTAATCAAGCCGACAAGGTCTTCCATCGTCGTCGCGGCCGTGGTTGTTATAGTGGTTTCCTTGTTATTGTATGAGTAAATAAATGTGCCGGCTCCCACATAATCCTCGGCGTACTCGGTGCCGCCTGTCTGGACCATGCGTTCGGCCGTGGCTAACTGGTTGATCACGATCGTATGGTTTCCCTCGTAGGCGTCGTAAGAGGCCTCGGCCGTCAATTTATCGGAATCGCTGCTGGTGGTTTCAAACGCGCGAAGCTCATTTTCATCGGAAAGGGTGCGAACGGAGGTTTTGAGGCTCTGGAGTTCGGTTTGCAGCGCATTCAGTGCTTCTTTTTCGCCCTTCAGCTCGGTTTGGCGTTCTTCGTATAAATTGAGCGTTCGGCTTTCGACCGCCATCAGTTGAGCGATGAGTGCGGACGTATCAATGCCCGTTGACAGGCCGGGAAGATTTAACGTTGCCATCTGTTTTCTGCCTTTATCTGCACGTTCGTGTCTCTTCAAAACAAACGCTAAAGAGGGTGGGTTACACCCCCATGCTATCTATTATCGTCTGAAAGAGTTTCTACCTTACTGTTTATTTTTTGTTACCTGCTTGCATACATACCTGCTGGGACTTCCTCAGGAACCGCCGATAACTCGGCATTCCCGGCGGCGTGTTGAGAAGGTGTCAGTCGTTCCGGCAAGACCGTTCGTTGGACCCCATCATACCTCTGTTTCCCGCGTTCACACTTGTGTAGAAGTTGTCGGATGCTCTCGTTGCCCGGGTCGATCTCAAGACATTCCTGCAGTTGCACACAAGCCTCTTCAAAAGCCATTTGGATGTAAAGATGAGGCGAATTCGATTTCAAGAAGTCCTCTCCCATCGCCAGATACGTCGAGACGACCAGGCATTTGGCGTGTACCTGCCGTTGGTCTTGGGGGATCGTTTCCCACGGCACGTCCGGGAATAACTCCTCATAGGCGAAGGTATCGACAAACCGCTTGACGACGTCAAAATGGCATCGAGCTTTTTGCGTCGAGTACATTCTCGTAAGGCTATGGGGCTGCACCCTTCGCCAATGCAACGCTTCGCCAAGATGGTGAACCTTCAGCCCGGCTTTGACGAGACGTCGCATCAAATCAGCGGCATCCACGTCATGGACACCTTCGC
>CAYZAT010000039.1:0-11895 GCA_964476475.1 uncultured Pirellulales bacterium | reverse complement strand
AGACGTCGCATCATATCATAATCCTCGCCGACCAGCAGGTTCTCATCGTATAAGCCGATCTTATCAAAAACGCCTCTTCGAATTCCAAGTCGGAAAGGCACAATCGGATGGCCCGCCCGGAACAGGTCTCTGATAAGATGCTTGCGGTCGTGATACTCCGGTTTCTTCATCACCCGAAGCGGCTTGTTGTTTTCGTCGATGAGCAGGACATCGGAATAGACGAGATCGGCATCGGGATGGTTATCAAATGCCTGTAGATGCTTTGTTATAGAGGCCGAGGCCATCATATCATCTGCGTCTAAAGGGATGATATACGCCCCTTGGGCATGGCCGATGCCCCGGTTTCGCGCCCTGGAAACACCGTTGTTTTCCTGATATAAGTATCGGATACGCTTATCATCATAGCGTGAAATGACCTCCTTGGTATTGTCCGTAGAACCATCGTCGATAATGATCAATTCAACATTCAAATAGTCCTGTGACAGGACGTTTTCAATCGCTTGGCCAATGTAGTCCCCCCCGTTATAAACGGGCATGATCACACTGACCCATGGCGGGCCTCCCTCGCTGCCGTGAGAGTCACCGATTCTGCTGTTGATTGGCAGAGGCTCGAAGGAAGAACTCGTTGTTCCCGGTGGTTTCCATTCACTTTTTTGTCGGATGAGGTTGATTTTATCCTCGAGCGCGCGAAGGTATGGGGTGGCCCTTGACAGGCTAAGAGTATCCCGCACAAAGCTGACGGCCCTTTGGCGGATCGAGGGGTCCGTCTGAATGATGTTCATGGTCATCAGCAGGGTCTCGGCCAGTTTTTGAGGTGTATTCGGCTCATATAAGAAACCCGTCTTGCCGTTGACCAGCGTCGCGGCCACGCCGCCAACCTTATGAACAACCGGAATACATCCACACGCCTGCGCCTCCACGGTCACGAGGCCGAAGCTCTCCAGCACCGAGGGTAAGCAAAGGATCCCGTGTTTCGAATAGACCTCGGGCATCCGGGACTGATCCGTGTAGCCGTGAAAATAGACGCCCTCCGGCTTCAGCCGCTTAAGGTCGTTTCCATAATCATCTCCTCCCCGCCACATCGCGCCGTCTCCATAAAGATGCAGCGTGACATCGGGTACGTGCCGGCGGACGAGGTGAATGGCGTCCAGTAGAATGTGTATGCACTTATGGGGATGAATCCCGCCGGCGAACATGATCGAACGTTCGTCTCGATGGACATTTCGAGGCCGATACATATCCGTATCAATAAGGTTAGGAATAATTATAAGTTTATCGGCCGGAATACCCCTGCTTTGTAAAAATGCTCTGTGGTATTCGGAAAGGCAGATCACCGCGTCCACGTCATCGAGACGGGGGCGCGACTGGTCGTCGAAATCCCAGCAATGCTGGTGGATGAACCACATTTGGCCGGGGCGTTTAGGGGCTTGCAGAAACGACCTGATATGTGTTGCGAAAAACACAATATCATATTCCGCAAGAAACGGCCCGTTCGATTCGGCCGGCGGCAGGGGAACGATCTGGAAAGATTTACATTGTTCGTGCCGTCTAACAAGGTTCCCCGTGATATGAATGTCAACATTCGGCCACTGAGCTTGTAGCAGTCTCGCGAGGTTGAATACGGAGATGACCGTTCCGGCGGGGCTTGTCTGATCGAGATTCCCTATTCTGTCGAAATAGAATAGAACTCGGCGTGTAGGGCCGACGGTTGGCTGTTTGTCGGTGTCCCTTTGATGAAAGGCGAAGGCGGACGGCAACATGTCTTTTACCCAGTTAAAATCAGGTCTGAGATTAAGGAGTCTGTGCAAGTTTTCCGCTGCAGCAGCAAAATCGCCGCCGCCTTTCTGCCAGTTCATCAGGACAAACAAGCCCTGCCAATCGTTTCCTCTCGCCTTCGGCACCGCATTTAAACAATGTTTTATTGCGTCGTTATTTTGGCCTCGTTTTCTCTCTGCCAATGCTCGCCAGAAATCGGGCAAGCCGGATTCAGGGCACTGTTCAACGGCTTCGATGATTCGATGATACACATCATCGGGACAATCCGATATCAGCCCCCAGGCCTCCGCGAGCGTCTGAGGGGAATACAGGTCCGGATGGCAGGTCGCGACAAAGGCCCATGCCAGCCGTCGGTTGGGTTTAATCTTTGTCAGGTAAGTGCTCTCCGGATGTACACGGTATAAAAAGAGCTTTTCCTCAATTCGTCTAACGACGATGTTGTGTTTCGAGCAGCTTATCCAGAAGCTCCAGTCCTCGGGCTGCCGGATGAGACTCAACGGTTTGTTATATCCACCGACCTTGTGCCAGAGCGCTTTGCGATACAGGCTCGCGTAAGGCATGGTATCGGCAATCATGACGTGCTCGCGGGAGTATTCATCCGGTATCCATTGGCCGGTCGAGGCGCCGAATTCCTGCATGTTTGAGAAAACGATGTCCACCCTGGGCTCGCGATTCACAATATCCACGGCCCTCTGCATGAAGCTCGGCTCGAACATGTCGTCGCTGTCAAGCGGCAGTATCCACTCACCCGTGGCCACCTCAATTCCCCTATTCCGCGTGTCGGAAACGCCGCTGTGCGGCTTGTCGATGAAGCGGATGTGTCTGTCGGGATAATGGGCGATCAACTGATTCGCCACCTCCGCCGTGTTATCCGTGCTGCCGTCGTTGACAATGATACACTCCCAGTTCGCATATGTTTGTCGAACGAGAGACTCCACCGCTTCGGGCAGATAACGCGCCTGGTTGTAACAAGGGATAATGACTGAGATCTTTATGGAGTGGTCGGAGGTTTTCGCGGCGTTCGATTGGATTTCTTGATAGAATCCGGAGCTTATATAACGGCCATGTTTGCCGGCGTCGATCGTAGAGCAGGGCGGCACAGGGATCTTCATCCACGACTCCGGGATAAGATCCTTGGTGTTATGTTCGATTTCATTGAACCAGGACTCTGGAGCGAAAACCATTTTGTCTTTATGAGGATTCAACCACGCCGCCCACCACGAGAACGTGCTGTTCGCGATGATGTGATGCTTGCACAGGCTCATCAGCCGGAGGTCTTCGTAGTCTTCGTCCGGCCCGTTGTTGGCGATGACCATCATTGGGTAGGGCAGTTTCAGGTGATCCCGGACCCAGCCGGGATCGTCGCTAAAAACAAAAAAGGACGGGTCTTCAACGGTTTGGACGAGCCGTTCGATACAGCGGTAGTAGTAGTCCAGCGAAGCGGAGCCGTGTATATTGACGCCATGAATGTCAACCTGGCCGGAGGAAATGCCGTGCAGTCTTCTGAAATGGAGACACACGGAATGGGTCTCGGCGATGGCGTCGGCAATCTTCACGTTGAGACCGTCAAGTGGGCGTCTGACGGTGAATTCATCACGAATTATTTCTTCGATGGATGAGAAGTATTTTTCACTTTGCCAATACCCATCCAGGTAAATAGGGCCGCGCAGGCTCAAGACTTCGGGATCGAAATGGAAGTGTTTTTCCTTGATATATCGTGATGCCGCGATGTCTTCGGGCGTGGCGACATTTTCCACGATATTGAAATGATGCAGGTTGTATCGGCGTCTGTAGAAATCATTCTCAAAGCCCGTCGTTGCGTCAAGCTTCAGGAGGGATTGGCCATCAACCGCCATCCTGCGGGCCATTGCATACTGAAATAACTGATTGCCCAAACCGCCGTATAACTTGACTATAACCATATTTTAACCTTTAGTCGGCGAAGTTCGTTATCCAATTATTAATGCGTTTGAGCAAAATCTATATTAATCGGTTTCCTTGATTCCTGAGACTGCATTCGACTCTCGACGTTGAGTATAGGAGATTGTTGGGCGGAACAATTGATGTATCGATGTAAGCGAGAATGATGGAACATCGGTTTCTGCCCATTCCCGTAGAAGACAGTGGCGGGCTTGCCAAGCGCCGAGGCCAGTGTCGCGGTTCCTGAAGACAAACACAGCAATTGCCTGCATGAGAGTATGACCCGGCAGAATTCCTCTAAGGTATTCGTTTGAAGGATCGCAAGGTTGTGATCGAGCGCATAGTGTTTTTCCCACAAAGCCATCTGGTGCGTCGCACGGATGTGATTGTCTCTCAGGAAACTCTCAATCTCCTCACTCGAAATATCTCCTACATACGACACAAAATTAGGATCGTACACCACCGCATCGAACAAGTCCTGCCTGGATTGGCCTTTAAAGTACAGCTCGGGTTCATGAAACCGCTTCCCATCATCCAGACCCCGTAACACCATGATCTTATCCAGGATGTTTATTCCTTCTTCGACGGAATCAAAAATCGGGTAGTCCCCATTTTCATCGCAGAATCCATCGACGTAGGGATTGCACTCCCACACGAGTTTGCGGTACTCCGGATTTCGGAAGGCAGAGTGGTTGGACACAAAGACTCGATCATATTGACCGCTTTGCTTGGCGATGCGAGGTAAGTGACTGTAGAACAAATGGTCGCCGATTCCGCCGTACTTGACTTCAATCACAAAATGCGAGCGGGGCGTATGGATCATGGGGGCGCCGGCGGTGTTCAGGTTCATATCGGTAGGTGCTTGTAGATTGTTGGATTTCAAGCGATTCAGCAAGGGCTGTATCTCGACGCAGCCGGGATTCATCCGTGCCACAAAGTCTGCGGTTTTTTGTGCCTGCTCGTGGAAGCCCATGCGGTATAGCGCTTCGGCCGAGAGCCATAGCATCGTCCAGTGTTTGCATGAGGAATCGAGCGACTTTGAAAACCACCGTATCGCTTCCTGGGGCTGATCGATCTGCAGGCACGCAAGGCCATGCCAGAGATGTTCGATGCCCTCATCCACGTTTTCTAATCCAGCCGGCATCGTGAAGACCTCGGCGTATTTCGGTTCCCAGAATAGACGTTTGGGCGGATCCAGTTTGGTGGGCACAAAGTGCTTCCATTTTCGCAATAAGTACTGGTAATCGATCTCTGCGACTTCGAGGTTCTTCTGCTTGAGCTCATCCATGACGTTGTTATGGATCAGCAGGCAATCTGCGAGCGGGATAAGTTGCTGCCCGCTTTCATAGACCTTGAAAGATAAATCGATGTCGGGGCAGCGGAATATATAGCCTTCGTCGTAACCGCTGAGTTCACGAAATACGTCAAGCCGGATCAACCCGAAGTTCATCAACAATTTGTGCCCGAGTGCAAAACAAATGCCTGGCTTTTCCCATCCGGGGTATTCGGGAATGACTTCTTTATAGAAAAAGACGCCGCCGGCCACCGACGGTGATTTCTGGCTCTTCAACAGGTGGACGGCTTGAGTCACAGATCCCTTTTCGAAAACGATATCGTCGCTGGCGTGCATAGCCCAGGTCCCACGCGCTTTGGAGAAACCGAAGTTGTACCACTGTGACCACGAGTGTCGCCCCGGTCCCATGTGTTCCGATTCGTCATAAACGTGAGTGATTCGGTGTTTCCGCAGGACATCATGGGTGTTATCCGTCGAGCCGCCTTCGATCACAATAACCTCGTAGCTGATACCTTCCGCGGCTTCTTTGAGGCTGGTGAGCATATCGTCCAGGAGCTTGCCTCGGTCGCGGGTAGCGACGACGATACTGACATCAACCTCGGCGGGAACCTTTTCTTCGGTCAACGTCATGTCGGGGGATGGGGTGTCCGATTGGCTATGGCTATTTATTGTAAGTGCCTCATCTTTTTGAGTAGGCCGTTCCGTGTGCGTATGACTCGCTTCTGCCGGCAAAGATTCGTTCTCTAATATCCCGTTGTACAATGAGATATAAGCCTCTGCTTGTGTCGCCATCGAATATTCATTGATTGCTTTTTGCCTGCATTCTTTTGCCAAGTCGGCGCTCATTGTCGATGGCGCGAAAATCCACTGGATCCCCTTGACCAATCCCTCGATGTCTTTTGGCTCTGCGAGATAGCCGGTTTTCTTATGTTCGACGATGTCCGGTATTCCTCCGACACGAAAGCCGATCACGGGTACGCCGCAGGCCAGTGCTTCAATCGCTGTATTCGGCAGGTTATCTTCGATTGAAGGGATGAGATAGGCATCCGCGACGCTGTAGAGCATGGCCAGATGATTCTCTTTCTCAATCGAGCCATAGCTGAATACCGGAAACCTGGAGGTGATCTTTGTGCTCTTTGGTAAGTCACCGAATAACGCAAGCACGAGATTCCTTTGCTCGTTGGCCAGTGAGGGATGCTCCAGGGCTTTCAGTAAATAGTCGAATCCTTTTCTTTCATCGGTGACGGAGCACGTCCCGAAGAGCAGAACGTTGGCCGTTTCAGGTATGTTCAAGGCCCTGCGAACCTCTCTTTTGGGATACGGCTTGAAAACATCAACGGGCAGGCCGTTAGCGATTGTGGTCACCGGAAAACGCCGGAATAAGGCGCTGTCGGCCGCGCTTTGTCCGAGCCATCGGCTCGGAGAGACAATGTGGATGGGCAGGTTTTGGCAGGCCTCGAATTTCTGTTTCCATGTTTGCGGCACGAAGGTGTTGGTTTCGTTGGAGCCTAACTGAGGGCACATCAGGCAGGATGTTTGGTAATGATTGCATTCGCCCGCGTAATGACACCCTCCCGTGAACGGATTCATGTCGTGAATCGTCCACACGATGGGTTTGCCCTTCAAAGCCCGGGGCATACTCGAAACATCCATCAAGCCCGCGACCCAATGCAGATTGATGATGTCGGCCTGCTGTATGTCTTCGATCGATTCCAGATTGACGTCCGAAACGGCGTCTGTAAACACCGCTCCCGAGCGTCTTTGAGGATAGCGATGCAAGGTCTCTTGCCATCTTTCGTATTGTTTGAGCCACATCGGATTATACTCGCCGCTGTAGCTTCCCGGCACGACCTTGACCTTGGGATCATTGCTCTTTTTATTCAGCACGACCATACTCGAATCGATGCCCGCCAACTCCAGTCCTTTGTGTAGCCGATAGGCTGCGGTCCCGGCCCCTCCGAAATCCTGAGCGCTGATGTGGACGACTTTCAAAGACTTCTTCTTTGGGGTTGTCTTTGGCCGGAAGGATTCCAGGAAGCGAACGGAAGCTTCAAATTCAGCCGGAGAAGCTTCATAGTAGCGTTTGAAATTCCTAAGAACCTGTTCATCAATAAAGACCTCTTCCGGGTAACGTGTCGGCGCTGCATCACACGCAGGAGTTTCGTATCTGTCGGTTTTATCGCAATGCAGACCCGTGCCATCCATGCCAATATTTTTGATATGAGAGTGGGTGGGATAAATATACACGCCGTGGTTGAGATAAACAGTAAGAACCCAGTTAAGCGTCCACACGTCCTTGAGCTGGCCTTTCATGAATCTCTCTAAGGAGGTGGGAATATCCGTGCCGGCTTGTGTCAGATCGATGTTGTGCTCCATGGCAGCCGTCACGAGGCGCTGCAAATCATTCTCCCGATGTCGCCATGCACTTTTCCACGTCGCCCAGCCCCAACTCCCGATTCGCGGACAGAAATAAAGGTCGTAAGGATAGTGTCTCAGAATGTCTTCAGGAATAGGGACCGTATAGCCAGAGATACCGAATACTTTCGGATCGTTCTCATACTTATCAAGACAGCTTCGCATGAAATCGAAGAAGTGACGCTGCGGAATGCAATCATCTTCCAGCAAAATTAGCCTCTCGTATTTCTCGAAGACGGAATCGACGGCGCCGACGATGTTGCGGGCAAGGCCAAAATTTTCCTTTCGTTCGACGATTTTTGGCTCTGTCCAGTCGATGCTGTGGACCAGGCGCCTTGTCAACTGAACCGCTTGCGCATCTTCAGGCGATTTAGGAGCATCTGAAAAGATATGAATATTCTGAATATTTTGTTCTCTCAAGGCCTCCAATACGTGGAGGGTATGCTTGGGCCGATTATAACAGACAACAATGACCGGGATATCGTCCGCACGATGAGGTTCGGGCTGATGGGTATGTATTTTAAGTGATTGTCTGGTAGTAATTTGTGGGTGCTCGCGTGCGGATTCAACGGCCGTCGTAGCGATCTGAGACGGTTGAGAAGGTTTCTGAAGGATGGCTTCTCTCGCCTGTTCCAATTCCGCACCCACAACGCCACATTCTATCAGCAGGTTGAAGCATTCAAGGGCCGGTTCCAGATCTCCTTTTTGATAGAGGTCCATGCCATGACGGTAGAACCGTTCGGCGATCTTACGTATTCGGTCCGTTCTCGGCGCCTTCTGGAAAGCCTCTAATGCATATGCTCCGGCCAGATTCCAGTCTCCCAACTGGCAATAGCTTTCGACGCTCCAGCAAGCTAAACCGGCTAACGCTTTATCTCGCAGCGAACGAATGTGGTCCGGTGTTCTCGGATCATTGCAAAGCCTTTCAATCACTCTTTTCCTGTCGGCGATGCGCCGTTCACGTTTATTCACAAGGAGGCTCAATTGATCCGAATGAGCCGCATATTTGGCCACCAAGCCGGGTACGTAGCGTATGGGGTACCTGGATCCCAGGCTGATCCAAAAATTGAATTCGTCAGCTCCGCTGTATTCATCCCTTCCAAGTGTTTTAAAACATAACGTTCGAAAGAAACTGGCGCAAAAGGGCGGCGTCCATTCGGAACAAAAATACGATTCGAGGTCCCACTGTCGAGGATGAACCTCACCGGTGATATTTCCGTCGAGATCGGTCACAAAATGATCGCCGTAAATAGCGGCCACGTCGGGGTGCTTTTGAAGATTCTCAACGGCCCAGGAGACGGCATTGGGCAACAGTTCCTCATCAGATAAACACGAGCCGAAAAACTCCCCTTTGATTCGCGCAAACGCGCGGGCGGACGCGTCATCGGGGCTGGAATCCGGTTCGGATACAAGCTCGATTTTAGCACCGTAACCTTGAAGGATCTCCAACGTTCCGTCGGTCGAAACTCCATCCTGAACGATGATCTCTATATTGGGATAATCCTGGGCCAGAATGCTGTCGATGCAGCGACGGATTGTATTTCTGCGATTTTTGCACATGCAGAAAATGGAGACCAGTGGATAGCTTTTATTGACCTTTATTTTCATAAGAATAAGTCCCCGTTTGTGTCACATGAAACTCGACCGTCTTGGGATTACCTCCACCTGCCTTTCGGACCCTGGGAGCGCGTCAGAATATACCGGTCATCAAAGGGAACGACGGGAGATAATCGCGTTCTGGAGAGGACCCCTTTTTCCTCGTGTTTGTGGTGTATCCAAGGGGAGGAATCCATTCCCTTCGGGGGGGCCGTATGTCGGATCCAAAGCCAGTCCAGCAAAGGCCGGTCCACCGGCGCCCCGACGTCCGCGTAGAGCCTGCGTTTGCTTTCGACTTCTTCTACCCACACGTCTTTACAGAGACCGACCGCACCGCCGATCTCATAGAGCCTCATCGCGATATCGAGGTCCCAGCACAAGGCGGTAAATCGCTGGTCGATTCCTCCGAGCTGTGTCCACATACTTTTCTGGATAAGCCCTCCGGCCGGCATCCTCGGCGATTGGGGGATGCCCCACCAAAAATAGGCCGCTTCGTCGGTCAAGTCCTTCCCATCGAGAACATACCTGCACGAGATCATGATCTTTTCACAATCGTAATTTCTGTGCATTTCGACCATTTTGTCCAGTGCATGCTCGCTGAAAACAATATCGTCCGTCGTATTCATGATGAACTCGCCGACGGTATAGCGGCTCGCAATCTCGGCGCATTGGGCCGGCTTGACCTCACTGTAAATGAAATGGAAGTTTTCCGGCAATACGAATTCCGGCGCCCGATGACCGACGAGGATAATTTCAAACGACACCTCGTTGGACGCGAGGGACTCATACAGCCTCATCCATTTTTCCGTATAAATGCCGGCTCCAAATAAACTTATGACGACGTTGTTATTCATCGTGAATACTCCGTACACCCGACCGGAGGCCGATTAGATATTTCTGCGATACGTTTCAATGGTCTTTTTACCTCGTTGAATCCGGTTTATTTCTCTGGAAGTGTTGGCTTTTTGGGCCGCAACGATTAAACATAAGTCTTCGTATTGTTTTCGTATTTGCTCGCGTCGATATCGAAGTTCAGGCACGTCGAGAATCCCGATTCGTGTAACCTTGTCCACGAGAGAACCGGCTTGGTTCGTCATAGAACCAAACTGTTCGTTCGTCGAGTCGCCCTGACGGGCCAATCGCAATAACTGCTCCAGAAGATCCTGCAGTTCGTACATTAGATGCAGTCCTTCAACGGAAGCCGTCTCCATGTCATCGGTGCTCTCTCGATTCACTTTCATACTACGGTTCAAGAACAAACTCCTTTCTGTTCGGATTTGCTTGCTTTGTTTGGGTCAGGCTGTGTTCAACTTCTTCCAACAGGGCAATCGCATCTTGATGCTTCTCGTCCAGTGCCAAAAGGTCCAGGAGGATCTTCTTCGACTCGTCGAATCGACCGTCTTTCATATAGAGGGACGCCAAAGGAAACATGACCGAGGTGTCCCCCGGGTGTATGTCCAGGTAAACTTCCAGGTAGTGAGTGATCTCAGAAAACGAACCCATCTCACAAGAGGCTTGAAACAGGCCGAGCAGTGCGATCAGATTATCCGAATCCAGCTCCAGGCACTTAAGGTACATCTCGAATGCCCGTTTGTAGTCGGTTCTTTGCTGCGCGGTGATGGCCAGTCCGGCGTATCCCTTGACGCATTGAGGATCCAGCCGGCAAGCGACCCGAAAGGCCGTTTCGGCGTCATCGAGACGATTTTTCTGCAGAGCGATCACTCCCAGGCCGACATACGGCCCCGGCTCATCCGGTGCGAGAGTCGCCGCTTGCTCGTAGTATTTCTGGGCCTGGGCATAGTCACCCAGGGTATTATGACAATCTCCAAGCTCCTGTAGGACTTCATAGTGCTGGGTCGAATCATGCTGCTGATCCGCGTCGTTGAGTGTTGTTTCCATATTCATATGTTCCCTTCAAGAATACCCCTCTTGCAGCCGTTTGAACGCCGACGTTTGCGCAGATGCAAGAGAGTGATTCACGGATCCGTCCGAACCTGAAAGTATGTGTTCCGCCGTCTTGAGCAGTTCAATGGCCGAATTGAGATCTTCTTCCTGACTTTTAATCTTAGCTTCCAATAGAAGAGTGTCCACCGTGGGGTGTTGCTGGTTGACGTTCCGGCTTAGCCTGGTGGCCTTTTCATACGCGCCGGCCTTAAAAAAGGCCTTCGCCGCCAGCCTCGTCATCCATAACTCATTGTGATAGCGCTCACCGATACGTTCGTACATCCGGGCGGCTTCCAGCCAATTGCCGTCTTGTTCCTCCGATTTAGCTTCTCGGAGCAAATTATCGAATTGGAAAGGAAGCTCTTTGAATTCCGGTTGTCTCAGCGCGGCGCCGGATGCCCTAAGAGAGTCCCGAACGGGTAAATGCGGGAACGTCTTCCGTGCGGATCGCAGGACGTTTCGTCTGACGACGGCGCCCCAAAGCCTGTCCGTTGATTCTTTCAGCTCGAAACCGGGATCATCGGGCGAACCGTTGATTAAGGCGTGAAGCGCGCATTCGATCCAGAATTCCTGTACGGGAAAGCCGTTCGGCACAATGGCAATGTATTCGTCTTCGCACCGTTCAAGAATCGTATCGACGCTCTGGGCCAGCGACGAGAATGGACTGACAGGTTCACAGATGAGATTGGGCATATCCGTGTTCAACCAATGGACGTCAGATTCCGGCAGGGGTAAATACAGCTTATAGGGGACAAACGTGTATCGCCATATAGCGCCGATGGTTTCTCCCATCCTTTTGTTCAGTCGCCTGCTGGCGAGGATAATCGACGTGTCCTGAATCTTCTTCCACGGTTTCGGGGGCGTGGTCGTTCGGATGGTTAGGACATTTCTTTGGTACTCCTGTTTATCCTTACGCCGTTGAACGGATATTCTGTCGGAATCACCCATAG
>CAYZAT010000038.1:0-19297 GCA_964476475.1 uncultured Pirellulales bacterium | reverse complement strand
ACGCGCGCGAGCGCTTCGGTGGGTAGATAGCCATAGTGGCCCTGAAGGGCTTGTAGGATCTCCAGCACACTCTCGGCGCCCGTACCGATTTTCTCCACCGCCCGATCCACGAATGTCAAATCCAGCTTTTCCATCAATCCCGGCTTCCTATACAGTACAAATGTTCGACGCCCCGAATGTAGATGCGTCCGTCGAGGAAGGCCGGTGTGGCGTGGCACTCCTCGCCCAACTCACACTTGGCCAGTTCCTTATATTCGTTCGCCGCCTGGATGATAAACATGAGACCCTTTTCGGTGAGCACATAAATTTTATCCCCGACTAAGCTCGGTGAGGCCAGGCAGAATTCCTCTAAATCATGCTCCCATACTTTCGTTCCATCAGACGTTTTTTGACAGGTTAGAAAACCCTCGGTCCCAAGCATATAGATCCGCTCGCCGTCACTGACCGGAGAGCAGATATCCGGCCCCCCTTCATCGACGCTCCAGGCAATATGCGTCTTGGTGACGTCGCCCTTCCCATCCGGCTTAATCGCAACCAGCTTGTTATAGGGTTCAATAACGAAGACGAGCCCGTTGGCATAGATCGGGGACGGCGCCACCTCCCCCCCCAGACAATCCGCTCGCCACAGTTCCGTTCCCTGGGACGGTTCATACGCAATGACCAGGGGAACGGAACACGTGAGAACCTGATACCCCTCGCCGATACGAACCACAACCGGCGAACTCCATGAATTGTCCACAGGTCGTTTCGTCTGCCAGGCTATCTCGCCGGTAAAACCGTCCAGCGCAATCATCTTAGACAATCCATCTTCGACGACTCCCTGGTCGTATTGGATCAAAACCAGATGTCGATGGATCGCCAGCGACGTGGCATGTCCGTAAGCATTCTCCGGTGTACCCAGGCTTTTTTCCCAAATCTTCTTTCCGTTGAAGTCAAAGGCGGCGATATCTCCGGTGACAAAGAGGGCGTACACCCGTTGACCGTCCGTAACGGCCGTCGGTGCGGCCCAGCCGGTGTCTTCCATCGGCTCAAGCGGCTCTTCCCCCTCTTTCAACGGCGCTGGTGTAACGTCTCCTCTCCAGAGAAGCTTTCCCGTGGCGGTGTCGAAGCAGAAGACGGCCAGGTCGTTCGGATCGCCCCCGGTGAGGAAAATACGGTTGCCCCAAACAATCGGGGAATTGTGGCCGGGCAGCGGTATCTTGACCTTCCAAAGAATCCCTTCGCCCGTCTGGCTGTCCCAACGGGTTGGGATATTCGTATAGGCGCTGACGCCCAGCCCCTGAGACCCGCGAAAGCTCGGCCAGTTTTTGCCCGGATCCTGCGCAGAAGCGACAGATGCTCCTCCTTCGCCGGTTCCGGCAAAGTCTATCGACGGTTTCAAGGCAAGAAGTAACGCCCCCGAGCCGAAAACGACCATACCGGCAGTAACCGCCCATCGGGCGAATTTCGCGTCGTGAACTTGCTGATCCGGTCCTTCGTTACTCCATCGCGGTATTAGCCGTTGCTTCTTCAGCGCACCCGCGATTCCGATATTTGTCAGTAGGACGATAATGCCGCCCAAAAGCAGATAGCCGCCTTGGCGAGAACGATCCACCGCTCGGGAACGACGTTGTCTGATTTGCAGATCCAGCGCTCGAACCCGGGATAGAAGCTCTTCATTTTCGGGCTGGTCATAAACCTGCGATCTTAAATCGAAGAGCTTCGCCTCGTCTTCCGTATCGACGACCCGGCTTTTGCCATAATTGAGGACAAGAAAGAAAAGGACGATAAGAGAAAATGCAGCGCTGACAACAGCCGTAGCAACCGAACATCGGTACCACGGGCTATTCGCATGAACGCGTTCCGGCGTATTGTTATTGTGAGTTTCCATCAGAGTTTTTCGCTCGCCTCCTCTATCTCTTTGCGTCTGAGGTGTTCTCTGGGGCAATACTCGAAACATCGACCGCACGCTAAACAACTCGCCTTGTCGGTCTCGTACTCTTTTCTTTGTCGCCAGACGGACAAGCCGATCAATTTAAGCCCAATCACCAATCCGATAAATCCTCCAAAAAACCAGCCGCCCAGTCCGAACCGCGTCCGGATATTGGACGCTTCTTCGTAGAGGGCTGAAATTTCTTTGCCCGTCGCCCGAAAGGCCGAACTGGCATCCGTTGTGCCTTCAACTTCGCCGGCCTCTTCCAGGCTAATCCGTTCGGCCAACCGAACAGTATCATGCGCCCGAGCGGTTACCGCCTTGATACCGGATCCGGCCCATCCGCCCAGGAAGATCAACACAGGTAACACAAGAAGGAGTAAGGCCAATCGCTTCTTGGCGACATGATATTCCTTTTCCGGCCATTTCATGGTCGGCTTTTTTATCGACCCGAAGGGGCAGGCATCTTCACATAGTCTGCATTGAATGCACTCGTCCGGCGTAATCGTCGCGTGCCATTTCGACAGCCGGGAGAGATGCCGGAGAATAACGCCATACGGGCAGAGAAACCGACAATAAGGTCGCCCGACGAACACGCCGATCAGCAAAATGCAACCACCCAGGATCAGGATATTCAAGCTGCCGCTCAAACGGAAAATGGAAATGAACGGGTCGTATCGACAAACGATAAACGCGCTGCCCGTGGCGGCGAAGAGAACCGCCGCCGCCAAATACACATAGGCGAGCAACCGCAACCCGTTTTCGGCCCATTCCGGCACCTTCACCGGACGGCGGTTCACCAAATCCTGAACGGCGCCCAGGGGGCAAACCGCCGCACAGAACGTTCTCCCAAAAAAGAGGGTAAATACAAGCGGCAGCAGAAAGAACGCCGCGACGGTGGTTGGAACGACATACTCGGCGTCAAAAATCGACAAGACGATATTCTGAAGGCTACCCACAGCGCAGACGCAACCGCGTCGCCAGAAGCCGAAATATAAGATCGAAAAGATCATTAAAGCGAAAATCGATCTCCTGCTGCGTCTTTTGAGAACCAGATAGGAGGCCAGTCCGAGGGCGATAAAAAGCACCGCCACGTCGATATATTCGTAGATCGTTTGTCGGGCATGCGGCGTCGCGGGACTCGGCATCGCGTAACCGCCCTCGAAATCAGGCGGCGGAAAACGCTCAACACCCCACGCAAGAGTGCACGAGATGAACAGGAAAGCAGTGCCGATGATGATGCGGTTGGAGCGTATCATTAAGCGTGGTCCACCTTCTTGAGTAAATAGGGTTGATCCGCAGGGACTCGTCGAAACGCCCCCGACGGACACGCAGCGGCAATGGAACATTCATTGCAGTTCAAACAGCGATCGTGGCGGATCTGGAGGAAAAACGAGCCGTTCCCGAAGGCGGCACAGCCTTTGACGCATTTGGCACAGCCGATGCAGAGAGTCTCATCGATGGTGTACTCGTAGTACGGCTCCTCGATGAATTTGCGAATGATCGCCCCGGTCGGACAAAGCTCGTTCTCGGCGCCGGGTTCTAATACGTTGGCCCCGGGCTCGAAATAGCCCGGGCAGAAATCGCAGTAGCCGCAAATCTCGAATAGCTGGACGCATTTGACGGCGGATTCTTCCAAAACGCAATGGGTCGCGCAGTTCCCGCACGCCACACACGTGTAAGGATCGATCTGCCAGACCAAATCCGTTCGCTTGTGCTTGCGGGCCGCTGAACCGGCCACCATGCCCAAAGCGGCAAGACATCCCCCCCAGAGACCGTCTTTGAGAAAATTCCGCCGGTCGAATTTCTTATTCTCATCTGCCATGATGGCCTCCCGCCTGCGTTCTTTTAACCGTCAAAGCCCGAGGCAAATCACACCGGGCCAGACTTTGACAACCATTGCAGATTCCATCGTTCATGCAAACACCCGCACGCAAAATCCGTTGTCTCTTGGCGACTACGGCTGCCCCCCCTCCTATAAGGAGCCCCAGGGTGGCATATCTCAAGGCTCCAGCACAGAGTTCCCTGCGGCTGCGAGCTTGTTCCGGACGGTTTTTCACGACAAGCCTTTCAATTTCGTAAATATTCGGATAATATTCTTTACCGTGTCCAACACAAAAACGCGTCCGGCCGAATCGACCGCCACATCGAAGCCCCCGACCTGACACTGCTCGGGAAACTCGCAGATGATGAGCTCTCCGCTCTCGGCCAATTGGCTCGGACCGGCGACGACACCCACGAATCGGCCCTCACTGTCATACACCTTCACCCTCACCAAACCTTTTTCGCACGTGACGAAACCGCCGGCAGGCAACACGGCGATATTCACCGGATTGCAGCATCCACAGAAGCCGTCTATGTCCATGGACGGTTTGCCCCATGAAAATTCGAAATCTCCGTCAAATGTATAGGCCTCGATGCGAAGACGGCCGGGATTAACGACGCGAAGTAGTCCGTCGCCGGACACCGCCAGATCAAAATAAGGACTCGGAACGACAAAGCCGGGAATATTCCTGTCCGCATCCTTTTGGCCAATGGTCTTAACGAGGTTGCCGGCCCTATCGTAACGGGTAACGACGCGGTTGGCTGCATCGGCAACAAAGACATTGTCTTTCGTCACCGCGATACTCGTGAGAATGGCATCAGCAGCGAGACGATCCCAACTCGCCTGACGCTGGCCTTGAGCGTCGTAAACTTCCACATGATCCTTCAGGCCGATGTAAACCGTTCCATCTGCCGCCACCGCCAAACACGTCGGTGCCCCGGCCAATTCGATCTGTCGCTGCACATCTCCATCCTGAGAAAAGACGCGAATCGCTCGATCCCCGGCGACATAGATAAAGCCTGTCGAATCTACGGCGATACTGTGAGAATCGGCCAAACCGGTCTCGAACGGTCCGGCGGATTCTTCGTAGAGAATCAGGTTCGGATCAACTTTCGCCAATTCCGCGATGTCGTAGGTGTAACCTTCGCTCAGCCCGCTGCCCTTATCGCCAAATACATCGAGCCTGACAACGGCGATCATAGCCACTACGACGGCCACCCCGACCAGCCCGCCCACAAGGGCCTTCGTATCTGTTGTTCCTGACGTTCTATTCATTTGGACACTTTCAAGCTTTTGTGAATGGACATTCTTAGCTTAGCAAAGAATTCTCAGATTTTCAACAAGACTCCCCCTTATGGCTCGGATATGTCCAGACAGACCATATGTTCCGTATCGCGAACGATCAAACGGCCCGAGGCCGCCGCCATCGGCCCCCACGATTCGTGTCCGTCCAGCACTTTGGCCTGGGCCAACTGGAGATATTCGGAAGAGTCGGCCTGGGCCAGCGTCAATACACCCGAATCATCCATAAGATAAAGCAACCCGTTCACGATAGTATAGGGTCCGCTGCCAAATTTGTTCGTGCTGGTGCTGGTCCACACAATGTTGCCCTCCAGGTCGAGGCAGACCAATTGCCCGTCCGGCCGGACACCGTAAATATGATCCTCATAAAAAATAGGCGTCTGCTGGATCGATCCGAACACATCGGTCGTATGAAGAAATTCCGATTGGACTGAGATCGCACCATCGGTCTCGGTGAGCCGCATCATCATGCAGCCGGATTCGGTCTGACCGTATCCGGCGGTGACAAATATCCTGTCCTCGCCGATCACGACCGGCATCGGAACACTAAATCGCACCTTCCATTCATCGGTCTTCCACAAGACCGTCCCGTCCTGCGCCGAAACACCGATCACGCCGCCCTTGACATGATCGCCCCCACAATAGAGATAGAAGCGTTTGCCGCCGAATTCCATCGGAATGATGGACGAATGGGTCATGATCCAGCCGTCCGGATTGGGCGTTTGCCAGACGATCTGGCCGCTTTCGCAATCCACAGCCATCATCAAAACGTCGTCGCCCGCCGGGGCGATGATGGCTTTCCCATCCTCAATCAGCGGGCATTGCGCCGTGTACCACATCGGCACCTTCGTATTGAATTCCCCCACCAGATTGTACATCCAGCGAAATTCACCGGTCATCGAATCCAGGCAGGTCACATGGCATTTCGGCCCGATCGTCACCACGTATTTCTCCGTGACCGCCGGAACGGTCCGGCTCATCCCATGCCAGCGTTTGACCTTCAAGGGATACGCGTATCGCCAGATATCCTCACCGTCCTCAAGGGACACACACCGCACGACGTCCGCCTGTTGTTCGCGGTCATAATCCAGCATATATACGCGCCCGGCGAAAACCGCCGCCCCGGCGAAACCTTCCCCCACCTCGATCGACCAAAGGGCCTGCGGACCGCTTTGCGGCCACGTTTGGGCGAGCGACGTATCATCGGTGCTGATCGCGTCGAAATTAGGGCCTCTGAATCGCGGCCAGGCGCCGGGGATCTCGGCCGGCTCCCCATCAAACGTGGTGAGCTGACCTTCAATCTTTATAACATCACCTTCTCCCGGCAACGCCTGCCCGTCCTGTTGGACCGGCGGGATCCGCTCGGTTAAGTCTATAGCCGCGTCGGCGCTGAGCCACACATAGAGCAACACAACTCCGACAATGGCAAATACAATCGGTATTATTCTGGCAATCGCAGATTCTTTCATCGTTTGACCACTATTTACTCGTTTCTTAACGCGTCCTGCATCTGTCCACTCAATGCGAAGGCCGCAGCCAGCCATATCCATATCATACCGCTTATTCCAATCACCGCAACCGTCAGAATTAGCGATAGATAACCCACATCTGCTCCGGGAGCGCTCAGGGCGGGGCCGACCGCCACCAGCGCAGCGACGACGCCACAGGCCAGACCGAACAACATCAGCCCGCTATGTTCGTGAAAGAGCATCTTCCGCAGCGCAACTTTATCGAACCCCACCGCCCATAGCATAGCAAGTTCGCCGCGTCGGTCGAGCACATTGCGCAGGACGACAAGTCCAAGTCCTACGCTACCGAGAACCAGCCCCAATCCGCCTAACAACTGAAAAATGGACAAATACGTATTCTCCACGGCACTGAATTCCGCCAACCGCCGGGCCGTCGGCGTCAAGGCGAGGCCAAAATCCCGCAATTCATAGGAAAGCACGTTCGTTACCTGGTCGGTCTTCTGCCCCGGCGAATCGATAAGAAGCACCCGGTATCCATCCTCGGATGGAAATCGCTCGACGAATTTATCCTCCGCGATGAGCAGGCTGCCCTGCAAAATCGAACGTTTTATCATACCGACGATTCGCAATCGAAAAGTCTTTCCCTTTTCATCACTGTAGTCCAACTCATCCCCAACGGATTTGCCGAGCGCCCAGATCACGGTGGCATAATCACCCACCGCCGGAACGACATCTTCGCCCAAATCTCGTTCAAGTACATTCCAAGCATCTTGCTGCTCGGTCTCTTCGATGAGCTTGACGAAAGTGAAAGAACCTCGCGTTTGCAGCCGGTCCGGCCGAACGCCCAGCAATCGCGGCCTCTGCGCCCGATTCAAATTGAAACAGCTTGCATCGTCCCCATCACGAACCCGGAATTGCACGACTTCCACACCGTCGAGATTATTATCATCCAGCCCCATCGCTTCCCGTCCCGCCGTGTCGTTCAAATCGTGCAGTAGTCCCATGGAGGATTCACCATATAATGTGAACCCCCCCGTTCCGGAATCTCGCCGGCGTACATCCTTCGAAGGAGCATACCTGTTCGCACTGACGGCAATAACCATAAAAATACCGCATGCCAAAAGCCCTACCACGGCCAGACTCCGCCCACTACGTCGTGTTGAATTTCGCAATCCCAAACCCACCGGAGAGGTCATTGCCCGGTTCCAGGCAGCACCTAACCGTTTGAGAATCGTATGGGTTAATCCCAGTCCGGCAATGAGAAGCAAAGCTCCCGCGCCGAAAAATGCCGCGGAGACGGACCCGCTATCGCCCGATCCGAGCGTGACCAGCAACAACGCAGCACCGGATACCGCCATAATGGCAACCCATAATCCGATCCTGCCTTTGGAGAGACGCTTTGTTGTAAAGAATTGCCACTGCACGTTCCCGGCCAAAAGCTCACGGGCCGGCCGGGAGACCTGTTTGCGCAATGTCAACCAAATGGCAAACAAAGATACGAAAATGGCGCCCAACCCTCCTCCCAATAAGGTTAACGGTTTGGCGTAGAAAGACAGGGTCGAACCGCTTATCGCAGAACGCCATATCGTTTCAAGACCGTAAATCATTGTCTTGGTGTAGAATAAAGCGACGAGACTCCCGGCAACGGCTCCGACCATGGCCAGCGTCCCGCTTTCGAGAAATAATAACCATCTGATCGTCTTCGGCGTAAAACCCACTGCCTGCAGCATACCGATCTGCCCGCTGCGTTTTTCGACACCGAAGACAAAGATCAAACTCGTTAAAATGATTGCGGCGATCACAAGAAACATGCTCAGACCGAGAAAGAGACTGCCGAAATCAGTCGAGCCGGCGCCCGCTTTCATGCCGCGTTCGCGCACCGGCTGAAAGAACAAACCCACCGAAGCGGGATCGATTGTGCGGGATAACTTCTCGGTGATATTTTCCGTAGAAGTGTTCGTGAAGGGATAGCGCACGGCAGTGAGATTTCCGTACCGGTTGGCCCACATTGCCCTGCCGGCATTGAGTGTCACAAAGGCCTTCGGCGTCCCTTTATACGTATCCCAGTAATCCTCGTCCTTTTGCCGTATCTTGTCGAGGTCGATGGGAATCCCGGCATCCCAGTCTCGGCAATTGTCCACTCCCGACAAGCCCGGAAAATCCGGCATCAGTTCGGGATCCACCGCGGGTTCTTCCATCGGGAGAATCGCCCGAATACGAAATGAGATCGTCTGCTCCTGAAGCTTTCTCATCGACGTTAGAACATAATAACGAAGCTCGATCGTCTCTCCCGTCTTTGCCCCAAGATCATCGGCGAGCCACTGGTTAATGAGAATCTCATCGCCCTTCATCTCCGGCGGCACGATGTCACCAGTCCCCATCGCCGTCACCATTGAGTAAGGTGTTGCCTTGTCCCCCACGCGCAGCTCATTCACAAAATATGTCAGGATTCCTACCGTGCGCTCACCGGCACTTATTGCCGCTTCGCCCAACGCTTCATCGATAAAGACCCTCCGGCTACGAATCTCAAGCGCGTCCTGTCGATCCAGCCGCCGGACTTCAAAGCTCGCGTCGCTCAGTTGCCAATGCTTTTTCAGCGATTCGTTTGCCTTTGCCAGAGTCAGGCTCGTATCGGGAGCATTGGCAACTAATAAGAGATTCGCCCGGCCCTCCTGTTCGAGCTTGCCCTGTATCCAATCCAAGGGCACGAAAGCGTTTAGAGAGGCGGCCTGGTTCGCCTGTAAACCAAAACGGCCAAATTCCGATTCAGTCGCGATGGCTTTGACGTTGAGTCGAAAAGCCATCGATAAATCCGAATCCGGCGTCAACGGCAAGTCCCGCGACATCAGGCTCGGCTTTTCAATTCTCAGGACGACCTCATCCCCTGCTCCCACGTCGAGCCTTCCGGCTAACGGCTCGTTGAGGACGACACCTTCCTCCCAATCATCACCGAATGGATTCCGGCCCGCTCCGATATCGAAAAAACGTTTATCAACGCCCAGGACCTCAATGCTGTTAGCCCGCCGTGTAGCGTCGCCATTGCTGACCACACCTCGCACCTGCAACAAAGGCGCCGTCAAAGTCCTCAATTCTTGCGCAAGCTCCTCGGCTAACCGGGCACGGAAGAACCGGTCCTGTGAAATGAGGGCGAATTGCGCTGTGCCCAACCGAGAGATCACCATCCTGCGCAAGCTGTATCGCACCGAATCGCCGACCACTAAAGCGCCGGTCAAAATAGCGGTGCTCGCGACGACCGTCAGGAAGACGCCCAGGTTGGTCCTCCAATAGAAGGTGAGACTTCGGTGTGCAAGCCGCCACAGATTCATCACGAACTCCTGTCCTTCAACGAACCTTCGGTCAGTTCCATGACGTGCCCCATACGATCTGCAAGCTCACGCGAATGTGTCACGACGATTAATGTCACCTGTTCGCTTTGGTTCAGCTCGACCAGCAGGTCGGCAATATTTTCCGACGCTTCTCTATCGAGCGAACCGGTCGGCTCATCGGCGAGAAGGAGCTTGGGCCGGTTTATCAAGGCCCTGACGACCGCCACCCGCTGGCGCTGTCCGCCGGAAAGCTCGCCCGGCCGATGCAGCAGAAAATCCTCAAGACCTACACGTTGCAGGAGATTAGCCGCCCGATCGCGAGCCGCCTCAATGGAAGATCGATCTTTCCGGGCCAGCGTCGGCACCAGAACATTTTCGAGCACCGTGCACTGGGGTAATAAATGATGCAATTGGAACACGAAACCGATCTGACGGTTGCGGATTCTCGCCAGCTCGCTCTCGTCCAGATCGGCAAGATTCCTGCCGTCAAACAGAACGCGCCCGCTTGACGGGCGATCCAGGGCGCCGATGATATTCAGCAATGTGCTCTTCCCACAGCCGGACGGCCCCACGATTACCATAGACCGACCCTCTTCGAGCTTCAGCGAAATGTTCTTGAGCACGCAGACCCCTCCCGCATTCCCCGGCGACTCATAGGTTTTTCCAACATCAATCAGTTCAAGCATGAGACGGTTCCGTTGGCTATTGACAAATGACTATGGACTATCTGCGCCGCGCGCATTGTTTCGGGCTGTCAGAGATTCCTTTCATTAGTCAATATTCAATCGTCAATTACTTTGGCGTATATACGCATCAAATCCCGTGCAGTTTGCTCAATATTGAATTTTTCATGAACGCCTTGTCTGCCCTGCTCCCCTAATTGTCGAGCATGCTCCGGATCGAGCAACAGCGATTCCATCGCAGTAGCCAGCGCCTCTGCGTCGTTAGGCTCGCACAACACGCCGCCGCCGGTCATTTCCAAAAGCTCGGGGAACACGCCGCTCGCCGGCTGCACGACCGGCACGCCGGCCGCCAGGGCTTCGAGCACATACAATCCGCAGGAAACCGAATGCTTTTCCGGCACGGAGAGCACCGAAAGTTTTCCCAAAAAAGCCAGTTTGCCTTTGAGATCGAACTGTTCAAGAAATTCGACGTCATCGAGCGACTCAAGAGAGCTGAGCTTGTGGCGAAGCTGGTTCACAAACGCCTTGTCAGCGGCACTTTGGCCGCCGGTGATGCAAAGTCGTGCATTCTTTAGTTTTTCATTCTTCTTAAGGAGGATAAACGCATCCACCAGGGTATCCAATCCCTTATCGGCGCTCATCTGCGAAAGAAAACCGATCGTCGGCACATCCGGCTGGCCCTGACACGCCTCATATCCCTCCAATGCGATACCCGTATAGGCGACTTTGACACGGTCCGGATCGAGTTTCAGTCTCTGTCGCATAGCGTCTGCATAGTATTGACTCACCGCGATGAATGCGTTAACGTCGCCGGCCCGTTCGATGATGATCCGCCAGGCGTGTTCGGCATACGGGGAGGGCAACCCATCCAAAAAGCCGTCTTCGTCCTGGAGCAAACAGACCACAGGCACACCCAATCTCTCCTTGATACGCCTGGCAAGGCCCAACAGTAATATATTGGATAGGCAAATAACATCGGGCTTGTTGTGCTGCGTATCCAGCCAATCGACGAGCCGATCTAATTCTTTGATCTGCCGGCCTTCTTCGCCGCGCAACATCGAGATCGTCGTTTCGCCCAAATCCTTCGCGCTCGTCATCCCGGCCATCCGGCCGACCCACTTCAAAAGCCCGGGGGAATCAAATAACTTGTCGAGCCAACGGGGTGTCTTACGAAAAACCCCCAGTTTTTGCTGGAGATACACATTGACGCCGCCGAAAAAAATGGGGGAGACCGTCCCCGGCTTGGCCTGCTCGATCGATAACGGCAAGTAGAGCGGAACCATCAGGACATCGTGCCCTAATGCCAGCATCGCCTTGACCAGAGCGGCGTCTCGCAGGCAATTCTCACAATAGAAACTATCGCCCGCGCTCGGTGTGATTTGGATAATTCGCATGGAATTTCACTGATAAATTCAAAATGCAAAATTAAGGAAGTCCTCCCGGCTCGCCGGGATTCCACAATTTTGTTTATTTATTTTTAATCTTTGATTTCATAAAGCTTCCAGCCCATTCTATCGCTTATCGCCGAAGGCATAAACATAGCCGTCATCGCAGCCAACGACAACGATTCCCCCGGCCACCGCCGGCGAAGAAGTGATTGGCTGGCCCGTCTCGTACGACCAGACTTTCGTTCCGTCGGAAAGCCTCAAGACGTAGAGCCGCCCGTCTAAAGAGCCGATCACGACTTTGTCGCCGCAAATGACCGGCGAGCTATCCACCTCGTCCAGTGTCTTGAACGTCCAGACGACCTTGCCGTCCTCGCGCCCGACGCAATGCACCTTACTATCCCGCCCCCCGAATACGACGACGCTCTCGTCAACCGCGGGCGAAGAGAAAAACGGGGAATCACTTTCCTTGTATTCCCAGATGATCTTGCCCGCGTCGATATCGGCCCGGATAAAGACATTTTCGTAATTACCGACGTAAACCTGGCCATCGAGAAAGGCCGCCGAGGCAGCGATATACGATCCGCTGTCGATGTCAGATACTTTGCTGCCGTCAACGAGTGAGACCACATGAATCAGGGCATCACACCCGCCGAAAACCGTCTTTTGATCGTCCACCGCGGGTGAGCCGTTGATATAGTTGTCCGTCTCATAGGTCCAGACGACCGAGCCGTCTTTCGAATCCAGGCAATGCAACATATTATCGTAGCTACCCACAAGTATCCAAAGGTCTCCATCGGGAGATCGCGTCCAGTTAGCCGCACCGGGAATTTGCCCGTCGGTCTCGTATTTCCACCGAAGAGAACCGTTTTCAGCATCAAGAGCATATAAAAAACCGTCCAGCGAACCGATATAAACGGAATCCTCGACAACGCATGGCGTCGCCTCAGCCGCGTCGGTGGTCTTATACGACCAGACTTTCTGCCCGCTCGCTAAGTCAATCGCATAAATGTTCTCGTCCGAAGAACCGACGAAAACAAGACCATCGACGATGACCGGCGACGATTTCACCTCATCATCCGTCTTATATTTCCAGATCACGCTAAATGAATCGGGCAAAGAACCTTCCGCCACGCCCGAAAGATTCCGCCCCCCCCGAAACATGGGCCAGTTGGATTTGAGATTTGAAATTTGAGATTTGAGATTGTTTGGCAGGTTCGCATCCGTTCCGGCTGGGTGCTGTGAAGTGGATATCGAATCCGTTTTCTTCTTGCCGGCTTCCGGTGATTGCTTGAACAGAGCAAAAAGAAGCACACACACACCTACGGCGATCACACCGATGATCAAAGCTTTCATTTCAATTTTCATAGCCAAATGATAGCCTATTCGTTGAGCGAAGGCAATAGGGCTTTGGAAATGTCGTGTGCTTTGAAAGTTCAGGCAGGATTATGTACAGATGTGAGATTGGGTATCAGATATGCTTTTCATTCAGCGGCTATTTTTTCAACTTCTTGCCCGGCCGGCTGTTCGGTCGTGAATTGGCCTCTGGCTTCCGTGATGAGCTTGAGCATTTGATCGGCCTGGCTCTGGATGCCGGGATCGGTGTTGGTGACCCGTGCATTCCATCGGCTGTATTCTCGATTCAAGTGCCGCCGGGCCTTCTCGTTGCTCATGTCCGATGTCAATCCGAGAATGGCTTCGACGTCTTTCACTTCATACATGTGAAGCGGAAGCACTTTTTCCATCATTAAGCGGAACTTTTCGGTGTCCACTTCGAGCCGAACCGCCAGGTCCTTTAAAAGGGCCGATTCCTCAGCCGCTACGAAACCGTCTGCGCGGGCCACGTACAGGCAGAGATCAAGGATATCGTAGCGCTGGGCAACCGGGGCGAGTTCGACGATTTCCTCACAAATCCTGCACGTATCGAGCTTGTTTCCCTCACGGAAAAAGGCCACCGTTCGACTGAATACCTTTTCGAGTTTCCGGGCGTCTTTCTCCGTCGCACGGTCCGAATTCTCTAAGATATTATCCCGTGCCCAGTTCTCGATCAACTCGATCTCGCTTTGGCATAATTCATTGTCGGCGGCGCTGACTGCAAACGCCAGAGCGACCGCGAGGACTTTCGTTCGTTCGGCGTTTTCCCGTAAATTCTGATAACCGTGGGCCGGATTGTCATAGTCGAACACACAACGGGTACGAGATAACTCCTTATTGCCATCGACAGACGATATCGACGCCTCAAGCTGCACGCTTCGCTTGCCCTTACGAGCGAACAGAAGGCCATCGACGCGAATCTGGGCCACCGTTCTCCAGTCCGACAGAACGGTGACTTCTTGCGGAAGCCGGCCCAGTTCGACCCGGCGACAAAAGGCAGACATACTCGATTCATTCGTCCAGGTCTGCACGGGCGCGGACGATCCATCCGTCACGTCATTCAGTGAAATTGTGATGAACGTTTGGCATCCGTTCTTTTCGGCGTGAATCGTACCACAGATATCCACGTTGAAAGCATCATAGCTCTCGTTATTTTCCTTGAGTTCGCTGATCTGAACGCGACAATTGAGAAGACTCATATCGACAAGTCCTGAAGATGGCGAATCCTCGTTGGATTCGGTGCTATTCGACATCCGATCTCTCACCAGATCCACGAGTTTAGATTTTTGCCGCTCGACAGATTCTTTCAGACCGATCCTCTCGACCCACTCGCAAAGCCGGGATAAATAAGGCGAGGCTTTGAGTAACAGACGCGCCGGAAGTGTCGTCCCTCCGAAACGATCGAACACGCCGGAAAAGATCACCACGGCAGACCCGGCCAATATTATCGAAAATAGGATCAAATATACGGTCATAGCGATTTACGATTTAAGATTTACAATTTTCGATCGTAAATGGTCATTCCACCTTTGAATTACCGACGGCGGCAATTTTCTCCTCTTTTTCTTTGATGTCGCTGTCCGAGACCTTACCGTCCTGGTCCAGAGACAAATCCACCTCAAGCACCCGGCCCGATTCGACATCTTCGAACGTGCAGTGCATTCTCTGATTCACGTCGTAGCTATAAGTCACCCGGACGGGACATCCCGCGGGCCGGTCCGGGGGAAGCTTGAATTTATGCGTCGCAATTTTATTGACGTATTCAACCTCGGTATCTTCTCCCTGTGTGACGGTGACTTCGATCTGGTCCTGGTTGTCGGTCAGGGTATAAAACGTCTGCGTCACTTCACAGGGCAAAGGTGTATTTTTCTGCAAAATGATCCTATTCTGGATGACGCGTCGGCCCGTCTCTTTATCCAACGGCGCGCAAATCGTGCCGTAGCTGTGGTTGCAGACGTCGGTCAATTGTATATCTTTCAATCCGCCGGCAATACCCACCGGGACGTCATCGGGCTTTTCTCTGAGCATCGTCAATCCGGCCTGCAGCGCGGCGCCCAACGCCACACATTCGTCCACATTCACCGCCACTTCCGGCGCGAACCCGAACATTTTCTCCAGGCGCTGCTGAACCAGCGGTATCCGCGTACTCCCGCCGACCAAGAGCACCTTATCAATGCCGGACGGCTCAATACCCGCCTGTTCGAGAGCAACTTCAATCAGAATATCCGCACGCTCCATCCTTTCATTAATGGCCTGCTCGAACATCTCCCGCGTGATCTCCACTCGCATATTACCCGCCGGACCGTAGAGCATCTTCTTCGCCACGTTGCGCCGCGACAACGTCCTTTTAATGTCCTCGGCCTCGTCTTCGTATCGAGCCCGGTCCTCGTCGCTGTCGATCAGCTCGGCGCCGAATTCCTCCTTGTATTTCTCTTCAAGCATTTCGAGAACGTTCCGGTCAAAATCCACACCGCCCAGGGCATGATCGCCCTGAGAGCAGACAATATCCATTTGGTGCCCCTTGGCATCCAGGATAGTCACGTCGAACGTGCCGCCGCCGAGGTCATAGACCAGGATCCTTCCTGATACATGGCGCGTCGTCGCATAATACAATGCAGCGGCGACAGGCTCGTTCACAATGCCGATCACGTTCAGCCCGGCCATGGTCCCAGCGTCCATCGTCGCTTTGCGGCGGACCTCATCGAAGTGAGCGGGAACGGAGATGACGGCATCGCGAATCTCGCCATGCTCGATCGCGCCATCCTGCTTGAGCTTCTTGAGAATCAGGGCGGACAATTCCACCGGGGTCCAGTCCTTCCCATCAATGGTTCGACGGTACTGCGAATCGCCCATGTGTCGCTTGATCCAGCGGACGGACCTCTGAGCATTCAGATGCCGCGAATTAACCGCTTCGATACCAATGCGGACGACATCCGGGTTTTCCTCATCGAAGAAGATCGCCGATGGGATCAACCGCTCGCCATCGGCACTGGGGATAATCTCCGGCCGGCCGATGGCGTTGAGAATCGCCAACGCCGAATACGTTGTGCCGAGGTCTATTCCCACTATGTTCGTCATGTTACACCCCCTATTTTGTGGCTCCCTAATGCCCCACTCGATGGAAAGGATCAATCGAAAAGTCTGACCTGGGCCGGACGCACGATCTTGACATTCTCCTCACTGATAAAGTACTGATAGCCCGGTCGGATGACGCTGGCTATTTTGCCTCTCTGGCCCGAGTCCTCGCTGGGCTCCCTGTCTTTCACCGCCTCCGCCACCTTTTCCTGCCCCCGGTACTCGCTATTCATCTCGGGTTCGAATTGCTCGACGCCGCTGGATTCCAGGGCAAAGATCAACTCGTCCCTCACTTCCTTGAGATGAGTGGCCTTGGTCTTGCTATTGAGCCGGCTGATCCGGTTGTCAAGGTTATCGATGCAACGGATCACACGCAGACAGAACGTCCTGATAATATTCCAGTCATAGCCGTCCTGAAGCTTCTCAAGCCGATCCTGCTGGTACGAGGTGTACTCGCGAATGGCCGAGACTTCCTCGCTAAGCTGCTTGAGCGTATTATCGATCGGCTTCGGTTCTTCCTGTGCATCCAAAGGCTTTGCCTTAACGCCGTCCACCCGCGTGGCTTTCTCATCCGAGAGCAACGAGGCAATGCGCTCGACCTCGCTGGAAATCCGCTTGATTTGGCTTGCCTCGGCTTCGACCTCCGGTTCACGCTGGGCCGGTTTCCAATTGCCCCAGTTCGAGTTCAAGAGAACCTTCGGATGTGTCTGATCTGGTTTGCCCTCCGGATGGATTTGTTCTTCAGGCGGCATATCCTCAGGTGCATCCACTTCCGCTTCCTCATTAACCTCTTCCTGAGATTTCTCTTTTGAAGTGTCCATCCGTTGTTTCACACGTTGTAACCCCTTTACCATCATCTGCCCGATCGCAAACAACAGCCACCACACATAGATCAATCCCCCCATCGACGTACACACGATGGCCCCTGTGAGAATGTTCTCATTCCGCGCTTTGCGTTTTCGGTACGCCTCGATCTCGACCGGCCAGCTTTCGCCGTAAAGCACATCCGCAAACGGATGGACATCCGTCCGGTCCGAAGCGAGTGTGTCCAGATCGGCCATGAGCCTCTCACGCTGCTCCCGTTTCAATTGATCGATCGTCTTATTATTGCCGTTTTTGTCCAGGAGCTGAGGAAACGCCGTTCTTTCTTCTGCGGGCAGTAACAGCCACTGATCGTATTGCTTCATATAATCGGACGTTTCCCGGCTATACTCCGACTGATAGCGAGTTCTCTCCCATCCCTCGCTTCGAATCTCCGTGAGAATCCATCCCAGGGTGACGCCCCCAGCCAGAAGCAATACCAAACCCAGAATCATCGATTTCATTCGCATGATGTCACACTTCAAATGCAGGCTGCGAATCGTCGCACCTTTTCTATCGTCTCGTTATTGATTGGGATTCATATTCTCAACGAAGGCTTCATCTTCGGTCTTTCCATAGACTTCCGTCACACGCAGGACTTCTTCGATCGTCGTGAGTCCCTGTTTGACTTTCAAAATCCCATCATCAAACAACGCCCGCCGTCCGCTTTCATGGAAGACCCGGCGCATATTGTTGACCGACGGATCCTTGTTAATCATATCCCTGAACTGCTCATCAAGAACGAGCAACTCATAAATGCCCGCACGGCCCACGTATCCCGAGCCACGGCACGCATCACAACCGGCGCCATGATACATTTCGTCCGGTTGGATCCCCGCCTTCTGAAGATATTTTCGCATATTTTTTGACACCTCGTACGGCTCCTTGCACTTCGAGCAAATCTTTCGGACGAGCCGCTGTGCAAGCACTGCGTTCAACGAGGCGGCGATGAGATACGGCTCGATACCGATATCGACTAATCTCGGGATACTGGCGGCCGCATCGTTCGTGTGCAACGTGGATAAGACCAGGTGGCCCGTTAAAGCGGCCTGGACCGCGATGCGCGCCGTCTCGTTATCGCGAATTTCCCCGATCATGATGACATCCGGGTCCTGACGCAGCAGACTTCTGAGAGCGGAGGCAAAATTTAGGCCGATTTTCTCATTGGTTTGAACCTGATTGCAAAAATCGAGTTCGTATTCCACCGGGTCCTCAACCGTCGAAACATTGAGCTTGTCGCTGTCCATCTGACATAAGGCGGAGTACAGCGTCGTGCTCTTACCGGAGCCTGTGGGACCCGTGACAAGCAATATCCCGTGAGGCAGCACGATCTGCTCGCCAAACGTCTGCATGACATCCTGCTCCATGCCCAACTGCTCAAGCCCACGCCGGACAGATTGGCTGTCCAGCACGCGGATCACGACCTTTTCTCCGTGATTCAACGGGAGCGTCGAAACACGCAGGTCGATCGCCCTGCCGCCGACGGAGACTTTGATCTTTCCGTCCTGGGGCAGCCGTCGCTCCGAGATATCCAGATTGGCCATGATCTTAATACGCGAGACAATGGCCGGGTGCATCTTAAGCGGCGACTGCTTCATGTCGAAAAGGACGCCGTCGATGCGATACCGGGTCTTCATATACTTTTCTTTCGGCTCGATATGAATATCGCTGGCGCCCTCGCGTATCGCGTTGCTGATCAAATAATTAACAAACTTAATGACGGGTGACTGACCCGCCATTTTCTCAAGATCCTCGGACTCCTCCTCATCCTCCTGGACAATCTCGACGTCGGTCATATCATTGATAATGTCATCCAGGTTATGGTTCATCTTCTCATCGCTGAGGACATCGCAGACAGCGTCGATATCCGAATCCAAACACACGATGGTCTCGGTGTTCATCCGGGTTTGCCTTTTGACGTCTTCAATGACAAACAGATCGGAGGGATGGCTTGTGGCAATCACGAGAGTATCGTCCTTGAGCGCAATGGGCATGATGCGATTATTTCTTATATAGTCGATGTTAAGACTTTCAACAGCCCGTCTATCGACCGCATCAGGATCGATCCGTCGAAATTCCAAACTA
>CAYZAT010000037.1:0-19484 GCA_964476475.1 uncultured Pirellulales bacterium | reverse complement strand
GTGGCAGGGTACGCTTTACCCGGTAAATGTAAAATCTTGACTTAAAAAGGTTCGTGTGCAATGAATAAGAATCATTTAGCTCAACGTCTCTTCGTTTCGGCAGTCTGCTTCGTTCTCATGTTAGGTCTGCCCGTATATGCCCTTTCCGACGGCGCAGCGGTGAAGAAGGTTCTTGCCGCCGACAAGACAGGGGGAAATCTTCTCGATGCAAACGCATGGAAGCCGTGGGGCGAGGGCTTCGAACGCCGGGGGGGACTTTTCATCTGCAACAATGCGGCGGATGCCCGGGTTCAGCGGGGCGTGTCACAGACGGTCGTACTGAACCAGACCCGGCCCGAGCCGATTGTCGGGACGGCCTGGAGCAAGGCCGAGGGCGTGACGGGAAGCCGGAACAGCGACTATTCCCTCTATATTGACCTGGTCTATGCCGACGGCAGTCCGCTCTGGGGCCAGACGGCCTCTTTCGATGTGGGGACAAAAGACTGGCAGCAGGTCAAGGTTGTCATCCTCCCGGAAAAGCCTGTAAGAACGGTCTCTTTTCATATGCTTCTTCGCCGCCATCCGGGCATGGCCTTGTTCCGTGATCCTGCGTTGCATACGATCCGGCCGCCGGCGGGCGCGTGTCTGTTCGACGGCGTGCCCGTTTCGTTGCAGGGTAAGGCGGCGGAAGGTTTCCAACTCCGTGATGTGGCGGCGGATTCCGACTTCGTACGACTCGAACGCCGTGCGCTGGGTCTGGAACTTGAGCATACCGTACATCATTCTGAGCAAACAGATGATGTAACTTTCTTTGACGTAACCCTCTCCGATACGACAGGCAAGGATCGAGCCGTTACTCTGATCTATACCATCCCGCAGCCACCGGAAAAGTGCTTGTGGCTGCACGATCCTCGCAGGAACACGTCCGTCCGGCCCGGCCGGGAATACATTATCTCGGGCAGATCCCTGGCGGGCGCGAATGGCCGGCTGTCGCGGTATCCATTGGCCGCCGTGGCGACAAATGATCGCGGAGTCGCCCTCGGAATCGACATGATGCAACCGGCCTTTTTCCGAGTCGGTTACAATGCGGGAACCGGGGAATTGTTCCTGGCGTACGACATCGGCCTGGCGCCTGAAAAATCCGAAGCCCGCCTGCGTTTTTGCACGTTCACCTTCGATCCGAAATGGGGCTTCCGTGCGGCGCTGGCCCGGTATTATGACCTCTTCCCGGACCAGTTTCGATGCCGCATTCCGGACCAGGGCCTGTGGATGCCTTTCGCCAGGATCAGCGACGTCAACGAATGGCAGGACTTTGGCTTCAAATTCAAAGAGGGCACCAACGAAACGGCGTGGGATGATCGACACGATATCGTCACCTTCCGCTATACCGAGCCGATGACGTGGTGGATGTCAATGCCGAAGGCGATGCCCCGCACGCTCGGAGCCGCCTTGTCCGAGGCGCGTCGTCTTGCCGACGAGAAGGCGGACCCGCGCGCTTTGGCGTTTTTCACCAGCGGCTTCCACGATCAGAAGGGGCAGTTCCCCGCTCTGCTGCGGGATACGCCCTGGTGCAACGGCGCCGTGTGGAGCATCAACTCCATGCCGAATGTCGCGGGTGAAGTGACGGACTTCAAAAACAAATGGAATCCCGACCTTCACGAGAGCCTTTACGGCCGGCGGTCCAAAGGAGATTTGGATGGCGAGTACATCGATTCGAGCGAAGGGTATGTGACAGAGGAAATCGACTTCCGCAGAGACCACTTCGCGATCGCCGAGACGCCTCTGACCTTTTCGTTCGATAGCCGAAGGGTGGGGATTCTGCGCGGATTGATCGTCTTTGAGTATATTCGCGCGTTGGCCCGCGATGTTCATCGTCTGGACAACTTGATGATGGCCAATTCCACGCCGCACCGCTTGTGCTGGCTCCCGCCGCTGTTGGACGTGATGGGCTCGGAGACGAACTGGAATCCGGGCCGAACATGGCGGCCGATGCCCGATAGCGATCTGCTTTACCGCCGGTCGTTATGCAAGGGAAAGCCCTATTGTTTCCTGATGAACACGCCGTTTGAAGATTTCTCCCACGAGTTGGTTGAGCGATATATGAAACGCTCGCTGGCCTATGGTATGTTTCCGGGCTTCTTCAGCCACAACGCTTCACAGGGTCATTACTTCACCCGCCCTGAGCTTTACGAGCGGGATAGGGATCTGTTTAAGAGATATATCCCCCTGTGCAAGCGCGTGGCCGAGGCCGGGTGGGAGCCGGTCACGTTGGCTCGTTCGAACAACAGTCATGTCTATGTCGAGCGTTTCGGCGACACGTTCCTCACGGTATTCAACGATAGCCCCGAACGGGTAACCGCGACGATTACGCTGGAACGAAAGGCGCCGAACGCCTCGTACGAACGGGTTGGCAACAGGACGATCCAGTGGCGAGACGGGCAGGCGAGCCTCACGCTCGCCGGCGGGGATGTCGCCGTCATCGAGATGGACTGACGAGAATCGAGACGGCGTATCCACTCTTCACGCATTGGAGGCCAATGCGATGCAACAGGTATGCGTTCGAAGTGTAGTTAGCTTCCAGATAGTATAGCGGACGTTGTGCAGAGAATGCGATTTGCATGTTCCTGGACACTTACACATTGGACCTCCACCTTTGCGGTTGTGTTTTCGACGTATTTATTCGACTTTGGTGGCGTTTTTTACGAGAAAATTCGCTGATTCCGCCGGAGTATGGTTGATATTGAGATGAAATTACGTTATTATAAGACGTGAAGCTTGCAGGAGTGTTTTCGTGAAATCTAAATGGGAAATCCCGGTTGATCGAATGATTCATCGTTTGCATTACATGATCTCATCAAAATACGAGCGACAAAGCAGTAGGAGGATCAAACAATGACGGCGACCAGAGAACAATTCATAACCTGCATCATTTTCATCATTGCGGGCCTGTTATGCCCATCTGACAGTCATGGCCAGGTGGACCCGGGATCCGTCGTGGGACTCTGGCATTTGGATGAAGCCTCAGGTGACGTTGCAAAGGACAGTTCCGGGCATGGGTACGATGCCGACCTCAAAGAGAATCCCGTGTGGGTGGAGGGGAAATTCGGCCACGCTCTCGAATTTCAAGGGGGAAGCTATCTTGAGATTCGCGATTCGGGCCCAAACCTGTCATTCGGCGGCGCCGAGCCTTTCAGTATCACCGCCTGGGCACGGAATCAGGGCGGGGGGACGGTCATCGGCAAGTTTAACGGCGGCGTCATCGGCGCCTACATTCTGACCCTCAGCGGAAGCGGCACCGTCGGATTTCATCGAGAAGTCGATCCCTGGTCGTTTTCCGGCACGCTGGCCCTGCCGGACAATGAGTTTGGGCACGTCGCCGTCACCTACGACGGGGCGGAAATGAAGATCTATGTCAACGGGGAATTCGATGCCGCACAGGAGCGCGGTCCTCAGAATACGGACACCGTGACCCCCGTTCTCATCGGCGCCCGCTTTACGAATAACGAGCCCAGCGAGTTCTTTAGCGGCGCGCTCGACGACGTGGCCCTGTTCAATGTGGCCCTTACAGAGCAGCAGATCAGAGACGTCATGTCCGGGCTTACCTTCCCCAAGGCCTTCAATCCCGATCCGGCCGATGGGGCCCTCCATGAGGATACCTGGGTGAGCCTGAGCTGGTCGCCGGGTGATTTCGCCGCCTCTCACGATGTATATCTGGGGGATAACGTCGACGACGTGTTTGATGCCGCTCATGACTCCGCTTTTTACCGGGGCAATCAGGCATCCACGTTCTATATGGCCGGCTTCCCGGGATTTCCCTATCCGGAGGGCCTGGTCCCGGGCGTGACGTATTATTGGCGAATTGACGAAGTCAACGGCGCCGAACCGAGAAGTCCCTGGAAAGGCGACGTCTGGCGTTTCTCGATCCCGCCCAAGACGGCCTATCATCCGGATCCGGCCGATGGAGACGAGGTCTTAGATCCGAATGACGTGACATTGCGCTGGACGGCCGGCTATGGGGCCAAATTGCACACGGTGTATCTGGGCGGCGATTACGACGACGTGCGCAGCGCCGTCGGTGGAATGATGCACGATGCAACGACCTACAACGCCGGAACGCTTGAGGCCGAGAAGGTGTACTACTGGCGCGTGGATGAGTTTGACGCCATCGAGACGCACAAGGGCGATGTTTGGACCTTTACGACGCCGGGCGCGGTGGGAAATCCACAACCGGCTAACGGGGCGACCGACGTGCCGATGGCGACGCTCTTAAGCTGGACGGCGGCCGATAACGCCGCATCCCATCAGGTGTACCTCGGTCCGGACAAGGACGCCGTGCGCAGCGCCGATACCGGCTCGCCCGAGTACAAAGGCCCAAAGACGCTGGGCGATCAAAGCTACGATCCCGGATTGCTTAATCTGGGCACTACGTACTATTGGCGCGTGGACGAAGTTTATAATGGAACTATGGTGAAAGGTCCTATCTGGAGCTTTACGGTCGGCGATTTTCTTAGGGTCGATGATTTCGAGAGCTATACCGACAATGATGCGGACGGAGAAGCGATCTGGCAACACTGGATCGACGGCTTCGGCGTCCCCGGTAACGGCGCGCAGGTCGGCAATTTAGTCCCGCCGTATTGCGAGCAGGTGATCGTTCATGGCGGCGCCCAGTCGATGCCGCTGTGGTACACCAATGAAGCGGGTGTGACGAACTCGGAGGCGTCGCTGACGTTAACGTCGCTCCGCGACTGGACGACGGCGGGCGTGGGGCAATTATCGCTCTGGTTCCGGGGTGATTCGGATAATGCCGCTGAGCCGCTGTATGCGTCCATCGCGAACACGGGCGGCGCTGCGGCCATCGCGGCCCATGATGATCCGGCGGCGGCTGTGAGCAGCGGGTGGACCGAATGGCGTATCGCGTTAGAAGCCTTTGCCGAGCAGGGGATCGACCTGACCCACGTGGACAAAATGGCGATCGGTCTGGGCAGCACCGGGGGACCGGCGGCAGGCGGTACAGGGATGATGTACATGGACGATATCCGATTGTATCGACGGTAACCGCAGCCGCAAAGGTGTCAATGTCACTGTAAGATGGATAATCTGGTATAGGTAATATTAGTGAAGATTGTGCCTGCACTATCGGGCATCTGTGGTTTTGAGATCATCCGGCGGGCGACATTCTCGCCGGGCCGCGGTGGGTTTTGCCCCGGCGAGTCGTTTTCCGAATAGCGGTGTGGGCGAAGGAAACGTAGGGAATTTCAGGTACAGATTACAATGGTCAAGCAACTTGTTTGGCATTCCTAACCCTTAATAAGGAGGACATCTACCATGACGAAATTCACATTCACCCTGACAGCGGTTATCGCCCTGTCAACAACCATCGCCCTTGGAGGCGAATGGATCATATTCAGCGAGGAACTCCCGCCCGGCGCTGATTTGGGGTTGCGCGGTGACAGCCAGTTTGTGGTCAGCGACTCGCACCCCTGCCGGGGCGCAAATCACCTGGTGCGCGACTTTGCGACCTGGGGAGACTGGGCCTGGATTACGGGTATCATGAATCTGAATCTGGACCTGTCCGGCATCGACTTCGACACCGCTTACCTCGAGTTCTACATCGATGGCGGGACGACCGCTATCGGCTACCTGGAACTGAGGCTGGCGGGCCCCGCGTGGGATCCGGACTTCCAAACGACCAGCGTCACTGTTGATGACCAGCCCGGCTATGAGCTGTTTCAAGTGATGCTCAAGGATTTCACGTACAATGGAGCCGGTGCGGCGAACCTCGATGAGTTCACGGGGGGAACGGGCATGATTGACCGAATTTCATGGGGCTTTGGGGCGGCCGGCGATCTGTTCGTGGATGAGGTTCGAATCCTCGATGCGGCGGGCGGTGTTGCCGCTCTTGCCTCTAATCCCGATCCGGCGGACGGGGCTTACCATGAGGATACCTGGGTGACGCTGAGCTGGAAGCCGGGACAGGGGGCGGTCTCTCACGATGTGTATTTGGGCGATACTCTCGACGTTGTGAACGATGCGACGAGAGACGCCGAGGAATTCCGCGGCAACCAGATGGAAGACTATTATGTCGCCGGCTTCCCCGGCTTTGCCTACCCGGAGGGCCTTGTGCCGGGAGCGACCTACTATTGGCGAATTGACGAAGTCAACGACGCTGATCCGAATAGTCCGTGGAAAGGAGACGTCTGGAGTTTTTCGGTCCCACCCAAGACGGCGTATGATCCGACTCCGGCCGATAGCGCCGAGATTGCAGGGACGACGGTAACTCTACGCTGGACGATGGGCTTCGGCGCGAAATTGCACACGGTCTATTTCGGAGATGACTACAACCAGGTCAACGATGCCGCCGTGGGTGTCCCTACCGGATCGGCGTCCTACAATCCCGGCCCGCTTGAAGAAGAGAAGGTGTATTACTGGCGGATCGATGAATTTGACGGCATGGGTACGTTTAAAGGCGACGTCTGGACCTTTACAACGCCGGGCGCGGTTGGAAATCCGCAGCCGGCCAATGGGGCGACCGATGTGGCGATGGACACAACCCTAACCTGGACGGCAGCCAATAACGCCGCTTCGCATCAGGTGTACCTCGGATTAGACAGGGACACCGTGCGCAGCGCTGATACCGGCTCGCCCGAGTACGGAGGCCCCAAAGCGCTGGGCGATGAAAGCTATGATCCCGGATTGCTCGAACTGGGCACCTCCTACTATTGGCGCGTGGACGAGGTGTACAATGGAAAGACGGTTAAAGGCCCGATCTGGACCTTTACGGTCGGTGATTTTCTTCTCGTAGAAGATTTCGAGAGCTATACGGATGACGATGCGGCCGGACAGGCCATTTGGCAGCATTGGATCGACGGCTTCGGCATCGCCGATAACGGCGCGCAGGTTGGCTATCTCATGCCCCCGTATGCCGAGCGAACGAGCGTTCACGGCGGCTTGCAATCCATGCCGCTTTTGTACGCCAACGAAACCGGCGTCACCAACTCGGAAGGAGTCAAGACCTTAACGACACTCCGCGACTGGACGCAGGCGGGCGTGAACGAATTGTCGCTCTGGTTCCGGGGGGCGTCGGGCAATGCCGCCGCGCCTCTGTACGTGGCGATTTCCAACAGCGCCGGGTCGCCGGCGGTTGTGGCCCACGAAGATCCGGATGCCGTGACGGGCAGCACCTGGAGCGAGTGGCGTATTTCGCTGTCGGCCTTCGCCGATCAGGGCATGGACCTGAGTAATGTGGATAAGATGGCGATTGGCCTGGGCAGCAAATCCGGCATGGCGTCGGCCGATGGTTCGGGCACAATGTTCATTGACGACATCCGGTTATATCGACGGTAGCCGCGTTCGCAACGTGGTCACGTCACAAAAAAATCGAGTTGGATTCAAGGGGGCCGTATCGATCTCCGGTACGGCTCCCTTTTGTTTTCAGGGTATCGTTAATCATCCGTGCGGAGGGTTTTGATTCGTGCAACATCTGACAGACGGAGAACGATGGCGGTTTGTGAAGATAGATGAGACATCCCGGCTCAAAAAGAGACGCTCCCAATGCGTCAGGCGGCTGAGGCAGGCTGCGTCACCCGGCCAGAAATTATACTTGACGCGGACGGGATGAATGTGGTAGAAATGAATATAGACAAAGCTGATAATTTTGACGACGTCAGGGATGCGTTGTATGGAGTGAAGGAGGCAGGCAAAAACTCTTAAGAATGAGTTGTCCTCAGCCGATATGTGAAAGACCGATTATCGGTTCGTTCAATATTATCCCTTTTCCTTAAGGAGTACTGTCATGTGTAGAAGATTGATTTGTTTGGTTTCTTTTGTTGTCGGCGGGCTGAGCCTGATAAGTAGCGCGCAGGCGGGCGAGGCGACGGCCGACACCTATGTCAGGGGCGCCGAAAATGGTGACACCAATTATGGAAGCGGTTCAAACGTCACGTTAAAGAATTCCGGCGGCAACAGCTATGACCGCAAGGGCTACATTCGCTTTGACGTTTCGGGTACGATCATGGACGCCTCGCTCGATATGACGGTTACGACGAACAACGAGGGCGGCGGTGGAACCACGCCGCAAACCTTTACCATTGAGGTCTATGGACTTTCGGAATCCCTGGATCACACCTGGGTCGAGAATGAGATCACCTGGAACAACGCCCCGGGAAATGATAGGTCAAGCTCCGACTTCACCGACGATGCGACGCTGTTGGGCTCCTTCATTGTCGAGCCCGTACCGGTCGGGAATCCTGTTTCATTCAGTGACCCCAACCTGGTCAATTTCATCAACAGCGATACCGACAATCAGATTACGCTCTTGCTTCGCAGGACCGCGGGCACGTCCTCGTCGCATAACATAGCATTCGCCTCAAAGGAACACGCAAGTTACAGTGGGCCGACGTTGAATACGATAGCGGCGACGCGGGCCTTTAACCCGGAGCCGGCCGATGGTGCTTTCCTTGAAGCAACGTGGGCCAGCCTTAGCTGGCGAGCGATCGAATCTGCCGTTTCCCATGACGTGTATATCGGCGACAATTTCGACGATGTCAAAAACGGCACGGGCGATACGTTCGTGGGCAACCAGGTGGAGACCATAGTGTTGATAGGCTTTCCGGGATATCCCTATCCCAACGGCCTTGTTCCGGGGACCACGTACTACTGGCGAATCGACGAGGTCAACGACGCCGATCCGGACAGCCCGTGGAAGGGTTCCGTCTGGAGTTTCTCGCTTGCGCCCAACACGGCGTACGATCCCGACCCGGCTGACGGAGCCGATTCAGTCGCCATAGAGACGGAACTAAGCTGGACGCCAGGCTACGGGGCAAAATTGCATACGGTCTATCTGGGTGAGGATTTTGAAACCGTCGCCAATGCGACCGGGGGAGCCCCCTTAGGCTCAGCGAGCTACAATCCCGGCTCGCTCGAAGAAGAAAAGGTGTACTACTGGCGGATCGATGAATTTGACGCCATCGAGACCTACAAAGGCGACGTGTGGGCCTTCGCGACAATTGGCGCGGTCGCCAATCCACAACCCGCCAACGGGGCGACCGACGTGGGAATGGCCGCGATCTTAAGCTGGACACCGGCCGATAACGCCGCCTCGCATCAGGTGTACCTCGGACTGGACAAGGACACGGTGCGCAGCGCCGATACCGGCTCGCCCGAGTACAAAGGAGCCAGGACATTAGGTGATGAAAGCTACGATACCGGATTACTCGATCTGGGCACCACGTACTATTGGCGCGTCGATGAGGTGTATAACGGCAATGCCGTCAAAGGCCCCGTCTGGCACTTCACGGTCGGTGATTATCTTCTGCTCGAAGATTTCGAGAGCTATACGGACAATGACGCGGAGGGTGAAGCCATCTGGCAGAGCTGGATCGATGGCTTCGGCGTTGCCGGCAACGGAGCGCAGGTAGGCTATCTGGTGCCTCCGTATTGTGAGCAGACGATTGTTCATGGCGGCTTGCAGGCCATGCCGCTGTTGTACGCCAACGAAGCTGGCGTTACAAACTCGGAAGGCGTGAGGACCTTGACGACACCGCGTGACTGGACGCAGGCGGGGATCAGCGAATTGTCGCTCTGGATCCGGGGCGCTGCAGGCAATGCCGCCGAGCCTCTGTACGTGGCGATCTCCAACAGCGCCGGCTCGCCGGCGGTCGCGGCCCATGATGATCCGGATACCGCTGCGACCGCTGCCTGGAGCCAGTGGCGTATTCCGCTGTCGGCCTTCGCCGATCAGGGAATTAACCTGGGCAACGTGGATAAAATCGCGATCGGCCTGGGCACCCAATCCGGCATGGTCTCGGCCGGTGGTTCGGGGACAATGTTCATTGACGACATCCGGCTGTATCGACAATAAGCGCAGCGGCAAAAGCGGCAATGTCACGAGAAAACAGAGTTCGCTTCAAGGGAGCCGTATCGATCTCCGGTATGGCTCCCTTTTGCTTTGAGAGCATCATCGATAGTCACTGCAGATGGTCATGAATCGAACAGGGAGTGAATAGCTTGAAAGCGTTGTGAGCGCTTTCATTTTCACCGAGTCCGTTGAAGCTGCGGGGGAAGAATCCAGATGGTAACCTATCCATCACGCTTCTTCACTTATCTGGACAAGTCTTCAACTTTGGGATACAATCTGAGTCGGCGCTGTGAATCGGTTAAGATAAGCCGATGGAAGAATTTCATGTACGTATCGAAGGGAGTGAAACCTCCGGAGAGTAGATACGGAACCCGGTAAATGCTCTGTGGAACCCTGGTTGGAGATTGTTTGTATGTATTTAGTGGACATCAATGATGACATAATGTGCCGGAGCAAATCCGGCAACAAAATTTACTGGATGTTGACCCGCGAAATTGGGGCCAGGGGTTTCGAGCTTCGCTACGTAGAAATTCCTCCCGGCGGTCAGAGCAGCTACGGCCGCCATGCGCACGAACACGAAGTCTTTGTGGTAGAGGGCGAAGGCATGATAAAGTCCAAAGAGGGCCGGGAGAGACTGCGTCCCGGCCGGGCCGTGTTCGTGCCGGGGCAGGAAGAGCATCAGTGGATCAATACAAGCCCAGAGAGGCCCCTGGGCTTTGTATGCGTGGTGCCGGCAGGAGCGGAGGCAGAATTGAAACCGCCGTGTACGTCATCCATGGAAGAGACACAATGAAAAAAGCCGTCCAGTTCGGAGCCGGCAATATCGGTCGCGGGTTTATGGGGCAGCTCTTATGGGAAGCGGGCTTTGACATCACCTTTGTGGATGCGGACAAAAAGCTCGTGGCCCTGCTCAACGACCGCGGCCAATACCCGCTGCAACTGTTGGATGCGTACAGCAAGAAGCGGCGAACGCTGGTGATCGACGGTTACACGGCACTGGCGACAGACCAGCGGGACGACGTGGCTACGGCGATTGTGCGCGCCTCGCTGGTCGGCACCGCCGTTGGCGTCAAGAATCTCGAGGCTGTTTCCTGCTTGCTGGCGGAAGGGCTCGGCCGGCGTTTCGAACAGAACCCAGTCCCGTTAGACATTTTCCTGTGTGAGAATATGTTCGGCGCAGCTTCTCTGCTTGAGAAACACGTTATGCAGCACCTCCCGGACTCTGTACGGCGGTGGGCTAAGAAAAACGTCGGTTTTGCGGGCACAAGCGTTGCCCGGATGGTGGCCGGCGATCGTCAGCAGAGACCGGAAGAGCCGTTGTTAATTACAGCGGATTCACACCGCAAGCTGCCCTATGATCGCCGGGCTTCGAGGGCCGGTGACCCCGGTATTGAGGGCTTTGATCCGGTGCAGCACTTCGGAGCGGAAATGGAACGCAAAATGTTCACACATAATCTTGGCCATGCCGCGCTGGCTTACCTCGGATACTTGAGAGGCTACACGTATGTACACGAGTTATTCGAGGATATGTTAGTAAGCTCTGCTTTTGAAAACGCCCTCGATGAAACAAGCCGGGCCCTGCTGAAGCGCTATCCCGATGCACTCGATCCTCAGGAACATCGGCAGGTCAGAAACGACGTTCGCATTCGCTTTGGAAATCCAATGATGGAAGATACCCTCGTCAGGGTCGCCAAAGACCCTATTCGCAAGCTCGGCCCGGGGGATCGGCTTATCGGCAGCGCCCGATTGTGTCTGGCCGAAGGGATATGTCCGGACCATATCGCTCGGGTCTGCGGTGCGGCGCTGTGCTATGATTTCGCGGGGGACGCCGAGGCCGTGAAGCTGCAGGAAATGATCCAGGCGCAAGGGATCGAAAAGACTCTCGAACAGGTATCACATATCCAGGTAAACCTCCCCTTCGGGCGAAAGATCATCGAATCCTATCACGGCTGGCGGGAAGGCGAAGGATGAAAAATACAGTCGTATCTGGCGGCTAAAGACCCGGCAAAGGGCAAGTACGCGGAATGGTATCAATACTGGCTCCGGGAGAAATCCTTTGAAGGGCAGGTGTTCGATTTTCATACCAGGGCATACGGCAAGGATTTCGCGTTCAAGGATTTTGCCCCGATGTTCAAAGCCGAGTTATGGAATCCCGATGAATGGGCGATGGGTTGGGAACAGTGGAGAAGCCCCGAACTGTTGGTCTGGTTGTTCAACAACGCACCGAATGAGAAGGATTTGGTCATAACGACCCCCGAGTTCAATACGAACATCGTGAAGACGCCATACGCGTATGTATTCCGAATACACAACATAGAACCGAACGACAGGGGATCCTGAATCCGGCGTGGAGGAACGACACGGGTTTCTCAGCCGGAACATAGTGGGTAAGGAGAGGACATACCAGGGGAGAGGACGCTCCCGGGCAGGCGCAGGACAGAGCACGCCGGGCATTTGAGGCTCGATGGCGAAACGCGGGAGTTTCTGCCTTCGGGTTACGGTCGGAATCCGGTGGCGCTTCGGGCGGCCTCGTTACTTCAAGTAAGCCGGTAAGCGATTAAGCTTGCCGGTTTTTCTTTTACGAGATACTATGATACATTCATTATATCTTCTTTCGCTGTAAACGGATTTTAGAGGGCGAATCGGAATGGCCCGAGTCGATGGATCTGACAACGTACTCAAGAAGCAGCCTGTGATGCGGCGGGTGTTGATGGCACTGGTTCCCTGCGTGGCGGGCGCTGTTTACTTCTTCGGCTGGCGCAGCTTTGCCGTCGTTCTATGGGCGGCGGCCGTCGGTTTTCTCACCGAACAGATCTTCACACACCGCCGCAACGAGCTCGTCAGTGAAGCGGTCTTCGTCACGACGACGATATTTGCCCTGATTATGCCTCCGACCGTTCCCTGGCATGTGCTGACCATCGGGGTGGTGTTCGCCGTGATGTTTAGCAAGGAGGTTTTCGGAGGTTTCGGGCGGAACATTTTCAATCCGGCCCTGGCGGGGCGATGCTTCGTGTACGTCTGTTTTCCCGTGGCCTTGACGGCTTCGTGGGCGCCCCCGGCGCCGCAACCGTGGGGCGCGTTGGGGCAATGGACGACCGCCTCCTCAGAGGACGCGATAACCGGCGCTTCGCCGATGGCCAATCTAAAAGCCGGAAAGCTCACGCTGGATGGCGACTCGAATGCCGTCGACCGAGTTCCCCATGATATTGCCGAAGGGCAAACGGTTTCGATTCGAAAATGGACTCTCTTTAAGGGCCTTTTTTTCGGGCGCATCAGCGGCACGATGGGCGTAACGAGCGTTCTGTTGATCCTGGTCGGCGGGATGTACCTGTTTGTGAGCAAGACGGCCAGCCGAACAACGATCCTGTCGGTTATCATCACGTATGCGGTTTTGAACCAGGTGTTATTCTGGCTGGAGGTCGAGCCGGTGCCGGGCGCCTGGCCCGCCGTATTCGGGGGTGGTTTTTTATTTGGCGCGTTCTTTATGGCGACCGATCCGATCAGTTCGCCGCGGACCGATCCGGCCAGGATCGTCTATGGGATCATCATCGGCGCGTGTACGACGGTGATACGGAATTTTTCGATTTTCAACGGCGGTTTGATGTTCTCGATCCTCATCGGTAATATGTTTGCGCCTATCCTGGATGTTGCCGTGCGGTCGTACCGGTCCGGGCACAAGAAGAAAGCAGAGCAATGATTCGACAACGATCCTGGTTTCCGATTGCCTACATGTTTTGCGTGACGGCGTTCTTCAGCTCGATCGTGATCGGTCTGACATACCTGACAAGCGAACGCGTCGAAGCCAATGAGACGTTGGCGTTTGAAAGGGCGGTCTTATCTGTGCTGCCCGATGTGGACATAGAAAGAATGACGCGGACCGAGATACATAGCACATTCACTGAAATGATTGTCGAGCCCAACGACGCGTCAGGGAGCGTTTATACAGCCAGGAAAGACAATGCGATTGTCGCTTATGTTTTACGCATGTCGGGTCAGGGATTTTGGGCGCCCATCAGGGGGGTGATGGGTATTAAGCCGGATCGGAAAACGATCACGGGGATCGCTTTTTACGAACAGAACGAGACACCGGGCTTGGGCGCGGAGATTACCAGGACGCCCTTCAGGAACCAGTTTGAAGGTAAGGTGATTTCATCCAAAGATGCTCCGATGAACATTCGGCGGCCGGGATCAATGCTCGGAGAAAGTGAAGTTCACGCCGTCACCGGAGCAACGCAAACCAGCAGCCGTTTGGAGGTTATTATCAATACAGCTTTAAAGCAGTGGCGCGACTCAAGCCGTGGGGGAGGAAATCAAGAATGAAGCTTGTCGGGACTGAAAATCAAAAGCTGGTCGTCGAGGGGCTGTGGCGGAACAATCCGATCTTCAAACAGGTCCTGGGGATTTGCAGCACGTTGGCGGTGACCAATATCGTGCTCAATACGATGGTGATGTGTGCGGCGCTGGTCTTCACGTTATCTCTCAGTGCCATGACCGTTTCGATTTTGCGGAACTTCACACCGCGCAATATCCGAATGATGGTCGAGACGCTCATCATTGCGTTTTACGTGATTATCGTCGATGTCCTGTTGAAGGCCTACTGGCCGGAGATGAGCGGCAACCTGGGGCCTTACGTCGGCCTGGTGATTACAAATTGCATCGTTATGGGCCGGTGCGAGGCGTATGCGAATGCCAATCCGCCGGGCAGGGCGTTCGTGGATGGCCTGTTCAACGCGCTGGGGTATTCGTTTATCCTGCTGATCATCGCCACCTTCCGGGAGCTTTTCGGAATGGGGACTTTCCTGGGCGTTTCCATGCCGTTTTTCAGCGGGCCTTATTGGGATAAGTGGATCATCATGGTCATGCCGCCGGGAGCGTTTTTCATGTTGGCGGTTGTCGTGTGGGTGTTCAGAACCCTTCAGGGAGAAAAGGAGGATAAGGCGAAATGAACGGTATGTCGCAACTGTCTTATGCTTTTGTGGTTTTTATTTCGGCGATATTCACACAGAATATTCTCCTGAGCTATTTCCTGGGGCTTTGCCCCTTCATCGGCGTTTCGCGGGAGGTGAAGACATCGTTCGGACTGGGGTTGGCGGTCATTTTTGTAATGACCACGACGAGTATGCTCAATTGGCTGGCCTATCATCTTGTGCTGGAGCCTTTGGGCTTGCAGTTTTTTCGCTTCATCATGTTCATTATTATCATCGCGGCCTTCGTGCAATTTGTGGAGATGGTCATCGACCGTCTCTCGCCGACGTTGTACCAGCGGCTGGGTGTCTTTTTGCCGTTGATCACCGTCAACTGTGCGATCCTCGGCGCCTCGTTGTTTATGGTCATCCGGGATTACAGCTTCATCGTAACGGTGGGGTATGGGTTGGGCAGCGGTATCGGGTGGTTTCTGGCGATTATTGCGATGGCCGGTATTCGCCAAAGACTTGCTAATGAGCGCATCCCCCGCGGTTTGCAGGGGCCGGGGATTACGTTGATTATCGCCGGATTGATGGCGCTGGCGTTCATCGGATTCACGGGTGTTTTACAGGGAAGTTGATAGTCGCGATATCTGAGTACGTTGAATGTTTCTAACGGTCATAATAGCAGTAGGGGTGGTCAGTTTGATTGGCGCCGGATTGGCGGCGATTTTAGTGCTTTCCGAGCATTACCTGGCCAACTACGGCCCGTGCAAGATAACGGTCAATGACGAAAAGGAATTAACCGTCGAGGGCAGTGGGAGTCTGCTTTCTACGTTGGTTCAAGAGAAGCTCTTTATTCCCAGTGCATGCGGCGGCCGGGGGACATGCGGATTGTGTAAGCTGAAGGTGCTCGAAGGCGCCGGACCGTTGCTGCCGACCGAAGAACCGTATCTGGATAAGGCCGAGAGAGCGTCGAATGTCCGCCTGGCGTGCCAGGTCAAAGTCCGTAACGATTTGAAGATCGAGGTTCCGAAAGAGCTTCTCGCCATTCGGGAATATACCTGCAAATGCACGGACATCCAGGACCTCACGCATGATATGAAACAGTTTCGTTTCGATCTGGTTGAGCCGAAAACGATCGATTATATCCCCGGTCAGTACATCCAACTGCTCACGCCGGTCTATGAAAAGAGCAGCGAAGAGGTGTATCGCGCCTATTCCATTTCGTCCGACCCCGCCGACAAAAGCGCGGTCGAACTCATCATCCGTTTAGTGCCGGGGGGGATTTGCACGACGTATTGCTTTGACTATCTGAAGGTGGGCGACGAGGTCAGGATGAACGGCCCGTACGGCGAGTTCAGACTGTCCGAAACCGAGGCTCCGATGGTCTTTATCGCCGGCGGCTCGGGGATCGCGCCGATCAAGTGCATGTTGCACGAGATGAACAATACGGGCAACAAACGAAAGGCGGTATTCTGCTTCGGCGCGAATGGGGTTAAGGAATTGTGCCTGGGCGATCTGATGGGTCAATTTGAATCGGATTTAGCGGATTTCACGTTCATCCCGGTCGTAGCTGCACCGGGGGACGACGAGACCTGGGCCGGGGAGCGGGGATTGGTCACCAAGGCCGTCGAGCGAAACCTGAAAGGTGCCGGCCAATGTGAGGCGTATCTCTGCGGCAGCCCGGGCATGATCGATGCGTCCGTGGAGGTTCTCAAGAAAATGGGCGTTCGCGAGGACCGGATTTTTTACGATAAGTTTGCATAAATTTGGGCGGAGAGTAAAATGAAAGAATCGCCCCAGGATAAAAAGCTGAATGACATGTTAAGGTCATCGAGGCTGGCGGCCGGCGGGTTCATGGGTGGTGATCGGCGCAGCGTTTTTGACGTCATCGATGCCGACGCCGGGATTTTGAACGAGTTGGGCGTGACAAAAGAACAGTTAGCGGAGCGCATGGGTCGCATTACCGATGTGGCCCAGTCCGGCCTGGGGATCTGGGTCCTGATCGATGAGAAGATCGAGGCGATGGTGGATGACGCACGGGGCACGCTGGTGTGTCCGTGGCCTCATCCGGGCGTGTGCCGCAAGAGGATCACGACCGTACGGGTCATCGAGACCGGCGAGCATATCCGCTGGTCCGATCTGAACGTCCATTTAATCGGTGAACATGGATTTTTCGAGGGCAAAGGCTCCGATTTTAGGATCGAACCTGATAAGCTGGTGCGATTGATATTTTAAAAAGTCACATGAGTACTTGAGGGAATACCATTACAGGTAAATTTGTGGAGTATCTAAAAAGGGGTGGCAGCCTCAAGGAATGTGGCACGGCCATCTTGGCCGTGTTTTCACGGGCTGGAAGCCCGTGCCACGCTGGGGATGGCTATCGCGCCCTATCCCCAAAGCCTTCGGCTTTGAGGCTGCCACCCAGTCGATTTGTCATTCCCGCGAAGGCGGGAATCCACGTTACCGATGTGTTATTGGATCCCTGCCTTCACAGGGATGACGACAAAAATCAGTTAGTATGAGTAAACAATCTATTTAAGACGGATTCGATATGGTAAACAGGATAGAACAGGATACGATGGGCCCGGTCGAGGTCCCCGAAACGGCGTATTACGGCGCTCAGACCGCCCGGTCGGTGCGCAATTTTGATATCGGCATCGAGACCATTCCCCAGGACGTGATTCGGGCGTTCGCGATTTTGAAAAAAGCGGCCGCTCGGGCGAACCAGGATTTGGGTCTGCTCTCTGAAGATAAGGCCGACCTGATCGTGCGGGCGGCCCAGGAGATCCTCGAAGGCAAGCACGACGATCAATTTCCCGTGAGCGTCTGGCAAACGGGAAGCGGCACGCACACCAATATGAACGTCAACGAGGTCATTGCCAATCGGGCCATCGAGCTGGCGGGGGGGCAGATTGGTAGCAAAACGCCCGTGCATCCCAATGACGATGTGAACAAATCTCAGTCGTCCAACGATACGTTTCCGACGGCGATGCACATCGCGGCCACGGTGGCCATCACGGAGCGGCTGCTTCCGGCCGTGAGGGAATTGGCGGATCTCTTGCACAAGAAGGCCGAAGAATTCTCACCTATCGTCAAGATCGGCCGGACGCATTTGATGGACGCCGTGCCCCTGACCCTGGGCCAGGAATTCTCCGGCTATGCCGAGCAAGTCGAACGCGGCTTTCAACGCATGTCGCATTGTCTGCCCCGGCTATATGAGTTGGCGCTGGGCGGGACCGCCGTCGGCACGGGCCTCAGTACGCATCCGGCATTTGCCGAGCGGGTCGCTCAAAAAATCGCCGAACTCACGGCGCTACCCTTCGTGACGGCGCCGAATAAGTTCGAGGCGCTGGCGGCCCATGATACGATGGTGGAAACCAGCGGTGCTCTGACGACGCTGGCCGCGAGCCTGAACAAGATCGCCAATGATATTCGCTGGCTGGCCTGTGGCCCGCGGTGCGGGATCGGTGAACTGAGCCTGCCCGCGAACGAACCCGGCAGCTCGATTATGCCGGGCAAGGTCAATCCGACGCAATGCGAGGCGGTCACGCAGATTTGCGCGCAAGTGATGGGCAACCATACGACGATTACATTTAGCGGTGCGTCGGGCAATTTCGAGCTCAACGTTTATAAGCCGGTGATTATTTATAATCTCCTGCAATCGGTCCGGCTACTGGGAGATGGATGCCGGAGTTTTGCGCAAAGATGCCTTGCGGGTATCGTTGCGAACGAGCATATCATTGCCGAAAATGTTCGGAATTCTTTGATGCTCGTGACGGCGTTGGCTCCCCACATCGGATACGACAAAGCGGCCCGGATTGCCAAGAAAGCGCACCAGGAGGGAACGACATTGAAGGAGGCCGCCGTGGCCCTGGGGTTAATCGACGCAGAACAATTCGATCAAATGGTCGTGCCCATGACGATGACTGCTCCTCAGGAGCCTGATTCCTGATTGTGTCGCGTGCGTTATGTCAAGCCAGGATATTCAGCCTTCCTAAGGAGGGATTCGGGTCGAAATAGACGCGCATCATAGCCGGAACGTCCGAATGTGAACGGGTGTTGAAACCGCTGTTTTTGGATTTGTTGGGGCGGGCATGAAAAAGATTGTCCTCGCTTCGATAAAGCGGAACCGACTCGATCACCCTGCATGAAATTTTCTTTCTCATCTCACCTCCCCAGTTCGTACTATTTTATCAGATTCGCCCCTCCGGGTCAAGAGAATTCTTACGGCCGGGGCGGATCCCTGTGGCCGCCCGGCAACGTTTGGCAAAAGGCCGATGGTTGAAATTGAAATGCGATTGTGATATATTGAACCTTAGAGTTTGTAAGAGAAGACAGGGAAATCGACATGGGCCAATTTCCCGGGAGGCTGAGCCTATGCATCGTCCGTTCATTTTGAGACGCCGGAAAGGATTCACGTTAATCGAGCTTCTGGTGGTCATTGCCATCATCGCGCTGCTGCTCTCGATCCTGATGCCTGCTCTTCAGCGGGTGCGCCGCCAGGCCCGGGGCGTGGCGTGCAAATCCAATCTGCATCAGTGGGGCCTGATCTTCGCCTTATATACGCAGGACAACGACGGCTACTTCTACAGCGGCCATTTACACGGCTCCTCGTCGGGCATGGGCAGCGGTGAATGGTGGCGGGAGTGCATGTGGCCGTTGTCGAAGGACAAGAAGATGTGGCTATGCCCGACGGCCGTGAAGTATCGTTCGGTCTTGCCGGATAGTGCGGGCCGCAG